>JAAZHW010000044.1 GCA_012510515.1 Parcubacteria group bacterium | reverse complement strand
TCATCTTCGGTTAAAACAATTTTAATATCTGGTTCTAATCCTTTATCGTTTATAGCTGTACCATTGGGGGTGAACCATTCAGCAATAGTAATTTTTAGCATAGAATTATCTTTTAGTGGCAAAAGGCTTTGAACCGAACCTTTTCCAAAAGATTTTTCACCAATAATTTTAATGTTGCGATTATCACGCAAAGCACCTGCTAAAATTTCAGCTGCCGAAGCCGTTCCTTCGTTGGTTAAAATTACTAAGGGAATTTCTTTTAATGAGGGCCTTTTTTCTGAAGAATAATAAAGTTTTTCTCGGTTATCATTCCCCTTTTCTCTTAAAACTATTTCTCCTTTATCAAGAAAATAACTTGCAATATCAACAGAAATTTCTAAATAGCCGCCGGGATTATTACGTAGATCTAAAATTATTCCCGGTGATTTTTTATTATTTATTTGACTTGCCGCTTTATAAAATTCATCTGCAGAATTTTCATTGAAATTTAATAATTGAAGATAAGCAATGTTGTTATCTAAAAATGAAAGTTCTAGGGCTGGTACATTAATTACATCTCGTTCAATAACAAAATCTTTCGGCTCAGCAAAAGAATCTCTCATTATAGTTAAAGTAACAGTTGTTCCCTTTTCGCCTCTAATTTTTTTAACTGCTTCATCAAGTATCAATCCATCGGTTAATTCATTATCAATAGCTAAAATTTTATCACCGGCCCTCAAACCAGCCTTAAAAGCCGGAGTGTCTTTTATTGGGGCAATAACGGTTAAAACATTATTTTTCATTCCTATTTCAATGCCGATACCACTAAAACTTCCTTTTACGTCTTCGTTAAATTTTTGCGCGTCTTCTGGTGTAAGAAAAACCGAATAAGGATCTTTTAATGAATTAACCAAACCACTAATAGCGCCATAAATCATTTGTTGATTATCTAAATTAGAAGATTTAACATAATAATCTTCTAAATAATTCCAAACATCCCAAAAAAGAGAAAAATCAATATTTTTTGGTGAATTAGCTGATCGAAATTGAATAATGCCGCCATTATTTAGATTGTCATTAAAATTTAAATAATAATAAATTTTTCCGAATTTAAATCCCGTTATAAATATTGCGCAAAAAATAAACAAAGACAAAAGAATAATTCCTACAACAATAAATATTTTTTTCCAATTAATTTTTGTTTCTTTTGTTTTTTTAACTAAATTATTTTTAATTTTTTTAGCCGAATCGGCAATTTTTACAGTATTTTTTGTATTATTTTGAAAATTTTCATTCATAATTTTATTTATTTAATTTTTATTATTATAGCAATTATAACAAATTTTAAAAGTTTTACCAATAGGTTAAAAATTATTATCTATCCCCTCCTTCATTTAAGGGAAAATTTTTAAGAGGTATATATATGGCATGAGGTTTTTTTAATTCGCTTTCCATCAAAATTATTTCTTTTGCTTTAAAATGAGCAGGAAAAGCAATTGGGTCTAATGAAAATTTTTCTGGCAAAAAACGACAAAGAGTGATATGAATTTTTAAACCTCGATTTTCTTTTTGGAAATTAATTTTTGAATATTCTAATTCTTTTTCTAAATCATCTTTTATTTGTTTTATTGTTTCATTAAATTCTCCATTAAGCCAAATCATTCGAGGATAATTTTTATTTGGAGCAACTGTAATGTCTTTAAAATATAAATCAAACGATGAGTAACAAGAAAAAACCTTTTCAGCTATTTTTATAATTAAAGAAATATCGTCCATTAAAACATTGCCTAAAAAGAGCAATGTTAAATGCAAATTTTCTACTGGTGTTAAATTTGCGCTTTTAGGTAAAGTATTTTTTTGAACTAATTTTAAGGCTTTTTCTTTTATTTCCAAGGGAAGATCAATGGCAAAAAATAATCGTTTAGAATTCATATTTTCATTTTATTCTAAATTTTATATTTGTCTATTTTCAATTATAATAAATGTGTATTATAAATTTATTTAATATTATGTTTTTAGTAAACGTTGTTCCTATTAGCTATCTTCCTTATTCTCAAAATAAAACTTTATTATATTTTTCTTCTCAGAAATATAATTCTTTTAGTTTAGCTTGGGTTTCTTTGGGTAAAAGAAAAATTGAAGCTTTAATTATTTCTTGTCGGCCGATAACTTCCAAAATTTCTATAAAAAAATCTTCTTATCAAATTAAACCTATTGGAAAAATTATTAATCCCAATCCAATAATTAATCAAAAACAATGGGAATTATTTAAATGGATTTCATTTTATTATTTTATTCCTATTTCTTCATTATTAAAATATATTTTACCGTCATCAAAAATCCTTCAATTAATTAATATTAAAAATGTTTCTACTCAGAATTTTAATAATAAAAAAAACAAACCTTTGATTTTATTTGGTGATGACTTTGAAATAGTTAAAAAGCAAATAAAAAAAACTCTTAAAAACAATCAGCAAATTCTTTTTATATTTCC
>JAAZHW010000043.1 GCA_012510515.1 Parcubacteria group bacterium | reverse complement strand
GCTATTAAGATTGCTGTTTTTAAATTAACAGAAGAAGTTGGAGAAGTCGCGAAAGCTATATTAGAAGAGCAATGGAATGAAGTTCCAGCTGAAATTTCCGATGTTATTGTTTTTGCTTGCAAAATAGCAAATATAGCAGAAAAATTTCATAAATCCGAAAAACTTAATAAGGTGTTACAAAAAAATTAAATTATTGTGAAACTAGAAAATACAATGCCAAAACCAAGAAACTCGACAAACCCAAAAACAAAGAATTTAAATAAAAAATATTAGTTAAAAACTAAAACTAATATAATAATTTATTATTCGGTAGAATAATTTCAAAAGCTCGATTCAATGCCTCATAATTTTATTGACTAAAAGAAATTTTCGTTATAAAACGTTATAAAACATTAATTAGTTAATTATAATGTCACTAACAAAACTTCTAAAGTACCTTTCTCCGTTTATTTGGCCACTGATTTTGATGGCCGTTTTTATATATTGCCAAGCTTCAGCAAATTTAGCCTTGCCTGATTATATGGCAAAAATTATTAATGAAGGAATAATTGGCAAAAATACTGAGACAATTTTTCATTATGGTTTGATTATGATATTAATTGCTATTGGTGGTGGTTTGGCTACCGTGGGCGTGAATTATTTATCTTCAAAAATTGGTACAGGATTTGCTAGAGATTTACGAAATGCAATTTTTACTAAAATAGAAAATTTTTCTCTTGTTGAATTTAATAAATTTTCCACAGCTTCTCTTATTACTCGTACCACTAATGACGTACAGCAAATTCAGATGGTAATTACAATGATTTTTCGATTAGTTTTTTTGGCTCCGCTAATGGGTGTCATTGCTACTTTTAAAGCTTATCATTTAGCGCCATCGATGACTTGGATTATGGGAGTGGCTGTTGTTGCTTTAATTTCCGCAATTGCTTTAATCTTTAAAATAGTTACTCCAAAATTTACTCAACTTCAAAAATTATTGGATAAACTAAATTTAGTGACAAGAGAAATTCTTAGTGGTTTAAGAGTAATAAAAGCTTTTAATAAAGAAAAATACGAAGAAGAGAAATTTAATAAGGTAAACAAAGATCTTACTCAGCTTAATCTTTTTGTTTCTCGTTTGATGATATTACTTCAACCAATTATGATGCTTATTTTAAATTTTATGATGATTGCCATTGTTTGGTTTGGCGCTCATCAAATTGGATTGGGTAATCTTCAAATTGGAAATATGCTTGCATTTTTACAATATTCAATGCAGGCAGTTTCAGCTTTTTTAATGATTTCAATTATTTTTATTGCTATTCCAAGAGCTTCCGTTTCGGCTAATAGAATTGTTGAAGTGTTAGAGACCGATATTCAAATAAAAGATCCAATAAAACCCGTTAAAGCTCCTAAAAAAGGTGGAAAAGTTGAATTTAAAAATGTTACTTTTTCTTATCCGGGAGCTGCCGAACCAGTTTTGCATAATATTTCTTTTGTTGCTCTTCCCGGTCAAACCACTGCTTTTATTGGCAGCACGGGAAGTGGTAAATCTACTATTTTAAATCTTATTCCGCGTTTTTATGATGTAACAGAAGGACAAGTTTTGGTTGATGATGTTGATGTGCGCGATATGAAACAATATGATTTGCGATCACGCATTGGTTATGTTTCTCAAAAAGCCATGCTTTTTTCCGGTACTATTAAAGAAAATATCACTTATGGTAATCCTAACGCTACTGAAGAAGAAATTTTTCGAGCCGCCGCTACAGCCCAGGCTCTTGAATTTATTAAAGAATTAGAAGAAAAATTTGATAGCTCTGTTGTTCAAGCGGGTGCTAATTTTTCTGGCGGACAAAAACAGCGTTTATCAATTGCCCGAGCTTTAGCTAAAAATTCAGAACTTTATTTATTTGATGATAGTTTTTCCGCTTTAGATTTTAAAACTGATGCTGTTTTAAGAAATGCTCTCCGAAAAGAAGCAAAGGGCAAAACAATTATTATCGTTACTCAAAGAGTAGGCACTATAATGGATGCTGATAAAATT
>JAAZHW010000042.1 GCA_012510515.1 Parcubacteria group bacterium | reverse complement strand
CTATTGAAGCTAATGAATTAAAATTTTTTGAAGAAGAATTAAAATTTTATTTATCTCAAAAAGGTTATAAAATTAATAAATTAAGAATTACTTTTTAATTTTCTTTTTTGAAAACAATTATTGATTTTTCTTCGCAATTATCCAAAGTATCGCAGAGTTTAACCTTTAATTGATTTTGATTTTTAAAAGAAGTAGGGACAAATTGAAGAATATAACTAGTAGCAATATTAGCATTTTCTTCTTTAATTAAATCATCATTGAAATAAATTTGTAAAGATTTTACTGGATTTTTAGTTTGGAAATTAAGAGATAAATTAATAAATTGACCAATAATAAAATCACCATTTTTAGGACTAACAAATTCAATATTTATGTCTTTTTGATTTTCTGATGAAATAATTTCAGCATAATTATAAGGTAGTTGAATATTATAAATATCTGGATTTTCTAAATTATTTTTTACCCATTGATTTACTGACCATTCCCAATTAGAAGATTGAGGATCGTTGAAGTTTAATGGCGATGGACCTAAGGGATCGTCTTTGTTTATCCAAAATAAAATATTATGAATTTGAGGATAAATTACATCGCCAATTTTAAGATTAACAATATATTCACCGTTTAATATTGGTTTGTTGGCATTAGATGGCGCTGGTTTAGGAAATGATTCGGGTTGATATTTTTTTAGAGCTTCAATCATAAAATTATGCCAAATAGGAACAGCGGCCAAAATACTTCCACCTTCTTTTTGCATAGAAGAAAAATCATTATTACCTGCCCAAACTATTGTAACCAAAAAAGGAGTGTATCCAACAGTCCAAGCATCGCGGTAATCTTGAGTAGTTCCAGTTTTAGCAGCGATTTCATAATTAGGAATTTCTAATTGATTGCCCGGGCTGAATAATCCTAATCGCGCTTCTTTATCAGAAAGAATACTATTAATTAAACGAACGTATTGAGGATCAATAACTTGTTCACTTTGATCTTTATATTCTTCTAAAATATTTCCTTTAGAGTCTTCAACTTTTAAAATAGCTGTTTGGGTATGTTTTATTCCATCTTGAGCAAAAACTGAATAAGCTTCAGCCATATCAATTGGTTTAACGTCGCCACCGCCTAAAACCAAAGATAATCCATATTGATCAGGATTATCAAGAGTGGTAATTCCCATTTTGTGGGCAGTATTAATAGTATTTTTGATTCCGGCCAAATAAAGAACTTTTACGGCTGGGACATTAATTGATTGGGCTAAAGCATGCCTTAAATCAATAGGACCCTTAAATGTTAAATCAAAATTTTTCGGATGATAACAGTCAAGACCATATTTATCTGTGGCACCGTCAGCAGTAGGAGAACAATTTGGATTAAATTCAGTTTTTAAATCAAAAACAATTGTTTCTGGCGTTAAACCTTTTTCAAAAGCGGTTAAGTAAGCAAAGGGCTTAAAGGCAGAACCCGGTTGGCGATGAGCAGTAATAACATTATAATTTCCATCAACTTCTAAATCAAAATAATCACGCGATCCCACCATAGCCAAAATTTGGCCGGTTTTAGGATCTTGGCTAATTAAAGCAGCATTTTTTCCACTGTATAATTCTTCATTTCTTTTAGCTCCTTCATAAACAACTTTTTCGGCAACTTGTTGAAGATCCCAATCTAAGGTAGTGATAACTTTTAATCCTCCATTTTCTACTGTTTCAATGCCGTATTTTTCCTCTAAATATTGTTTAATAAACATTACAAAGTGAGGAGCAGACATTCCATTTTTTCTATAAGCGAATTGAATTTTTTCTGTTTTAGCTTTATCAAATTGTTCTTGGTTGATAAAACCAAGTTTAAGCATTCTTTCTAAAATAAAATTTTGACGATCAAATAATTTATCTTGATTATTACCATAAGGAGAATAATAACTAGGAGCATTGGGGAGAGCGGCTAAAATAGCTGCTTCGCCTAAGGTTAAATCTTTAGCGCTTTTATTAAAAAATGTTTGAGCAGCAGCTTCAATACCGTAAGCATTAGATCCATACGGAATTTGATTTAAATACATTTCTAATATCTCGTCTTTGCTATAATATTGTTCTAATTTTACTGCCAAAAGGATTTCTTTTATTTTTCGTTGAATAGTTTTTTCGGGTGTTAAATAAATATTTTTTACTAATTGTTGAGTAATGGTTGAACCACCTTGAGCAAATCTTCCTTCTTTTAAATTGACAAATACGGCTCTTAATAAAGCTTTCCAATTAAAAGCCGGATGATTATAAAATTCAGCATCTTCAATAGCTAAAGTAGCTTTTGGCACATAATCCGGCAGATCTTTTAAAAATATAATAGTTCTTTTTTCTTCACCGTGAACTTCGTATAATAAAACTTCGCCTGTGCGGTCATAAATTTTTGTGGATTGATTAACCATTTTTTGCCCAATATTAACAGGATCAGGTAGGGTAAAGTAGAGATAAATTCCGTAACCCAAAAAAATAAAAATGATTAATATTACCGCAAAAATTATCCATTGAAGAAAGATTTTTTTGTTTTTGGGCTTTGATGATTTATATTTTTTATTTTCTTTTGAAAAAGATTGAGTTAAACGTTTAACCATTAGAATGAGACTTAATATTTATTATTTGTTTAATTTATATTAATAAATAATATTTTAATTATTTTTTAACAAAAAACCAGCCCCAAAGGGCTGGTTTAAATAAAATTATAATTCTTCGTCGTCCTCATCATCATCTGCTTCTGTTTCTTCATCTTCTTCAAGATCTTCATCTAAATCTTCATCATCAAATAAATCTTTATCAAAATCATCACTATCAAAATCATCTAAATCATCTTCTTTTTCATCTTCATCTAATTTCTTTGATTTTTTTTCTTCTTTGTCTTCATCTAAGTCTTCATCAAAATCAGCAAAATTGATAATCTTTTTGATATCAAGAGCTAATGCACTCATAGGT
>JAAZHW010000041.1 GCA_012510515.1 Parcubacteria group bacterium | reverse complement strand
GAGGAATACTAGTAGCCATTCCCACCGCAATGCCTGAAGTACCATTAATTAATAAATTAGGCAATTTAGCCGGTAAAACCATTGGCTCTTTTTTAGTAGCATCATAATTATCTTGAAACGATACGGTTTCTTTGTCTAAATCCTGAAGCATTTCTTCGGATAAAACCGCTAAACGCGCCTCTGTATAACGCATCGCTGCGGGTGGATCACCATCAATTGAACCCCAATTTCCCTGACCATCAATTAGAGGATATCGCAGAGAAAAAGACTGAGCCATACGCGCTAAAGCATCATAAACTGAAGCATCGCCATGAGGATGATATTTGCCTAAAACTTCACCAACAATACTTGCTGATTTTCGAAATTTAGCATTGTGCCAAAATCCCGCATCAGCCATTGCGTAAAGAATACGACGCTGAACAGGTTTTAATCCATCGCGAACATCCGGCAGGGCTCGAGAAACAATAACGCTCATTGCATAAGCTAAATAAGAAGTTCTTAATTCTTCAGTAATTTCTTGAGGAATAACTTTATTTAACTGTTCGCTATTTTCATTATTTTCGTTATTTTGGATTTCTTTATCTTTTTTATTTTGATTGATTTTTTTAGACATAATTTTTTACTTTATTAAAAAATTTGGCTGTTTTAAAAAAGAAGAAATTAATTCAATATAAGCTTTAAATTGGATAGTTATTTGATTAACAACATAAAAAATTGCCTGACTAATTTCTATTACAATTCCTACAATATCAGAAAACAAACTTAAAGCTATATCACCAACTTTTTTAAAAAATGGCAAAATATTATTTTGATAAATAATTGAAGCTCCTTTAGTAAAAACTTCCCAATGAGAAACCTCTTCGTTTTTTTTCTTATTATTTTCCTCTATCTTATCAGAGCTTATAGAAGGAGAAGGATTTTCTGTTATACTATTTTTTAAAATATAAAACCACCATGCCAAAAGCAAACACAAAACAACCACCAAAGAAATTCTCAAAATTAATAAACGTTTTTGGTATGGCTGAGAACGCAAATCATAAATAATCTTATTTGATTTATCTTTTAATTTTGCCGCCATTGTTATAAAGATGTTAAAGTTATAATTTTAGTTTCTTCTCCCCAGTTTTCTAAATCTTTTGATTTTACAGAAAATTTTTCTAAATTTTGCTCTACTAATTTTATTTCCGCTTTTTTTAAAAAAGTCTCCACTTCATTTCTTTTAATTTTTAGTTGAGGAATTTTATAATACATTGGAATGACTATTTTAGGCTCTATTTGTTTGATTGTTTCTACTGCTTTTTCTATTGATAACACATCATCTCCTCCGATTGGCAAAATCATTATATCAATATCTGCTAAAAAATTGCCAACTTCTGGAGTCATTTCTTTATCCTTTATTTTTCCCAAATAACCAATCTTTATATTTTCTATTCTAATTTTATAAAGGCTTTTTACTAATTCTTTTTCAATATTTAATACCATTCCATAAATGAAATTACCTTTTAATTCATATTCGCCAGCGTTTTTAATAATAAACCAATCTTTTTTTTCTTCATTAAACAAGCTATCCGACAATTTAGAAAAAACACTTAAAAACACGTCTGCTTTGTGACGCGGAATGCTTAAACCAGATTCTTTTGATGGTAGCTCTGTTAAAATAGAAAAGTGGTTGCCTGTTTCAGTAATTTTAAAACAACCCTCTCCAAACCATTCAATGCTCATATAAAAATATTACCATTTTTTAACAAAAAATCAATCAACTTGATGATGATAAAGAAAATTTTTACCATCATCATTTTTGAAAATTTATTTGTTGATTATTACTGAAAGCCGAGTGATCCTTCACCATGTTTAGGATGAGGGTATAGCTGTCATTCTGAGTGAAACGAAGAATCCCATCCACAGTAATGATTGTTGATTATTACTGAAAGCCATGGGATCCTTCGGGCTTTGCCCTCAGGATGACAATTGATTCAGTTTAACTCAATAACTTCTGGTTGAATTTGTGAAGCGAGCGGGCATGGTTTCATTCTTTTTGATTCAAAAAGAATGAAGAGCGAGCGAACAATTCAGTGAGTGAGCACGCTGGGCGAACGAACGTAGCCAGAAGTTATTGAGTTAAACAAACGGAATTTGTATTGCATGAGATTCTTTTCTGCCTACCAACAGATAGACACCATCGAGATAACATCAGTAAGAGCGTCATTAAAATAAGACTAATAAATACTTATTTTAAAATTTTTATTTTATTGTACCCCCACGAGGAATTGAACCTCGATCTCGGCCTCCGCAGGGCCGCGTTTTATCCGTTAAACTATGAGGGCATTAAAACATTAAAAAATGTTAGCTAATAAATCTATTAATGTTGGCTTAATCTCTTTTTCAGTTAAAAAAACAGTTAGAAATTCTTCAACCTTATCTGTTTTATCATTTTTTAATGGTAGATAAATATGTTTATTTAAAATTCTATCAGTCTCAAAAATAATAAAATCCTTATTAGCTGTTTTTAAAATTCCAAAATATTTTACATCATCATAAGGATAAAAATTTTCATCAATATAAAAACCTTCATTTGTTAATCGATAAAGATTTTTTTGGGGTTTTAAAAAATAAAAAATAAAAAGAACTGTTGCTAAAACTAAAATAACAGAAAAAGTCCAGTTTTTTTGAACAACAGAAACAATAAAAAATATTGTTATTAAAATAAAAAAAATTATAGAAAATTTTGAATTAAAAGAACGTTTTTCTTCAATCGTCCACCAAATTGGCTGAATTTTTTTTTGATTTTTTAATTTTGGAGAAATTTTTATTTCTTCATTAATTTCATTTTTTATTTTTTCTTCTTTTTGTTTGTCTTCTAAATTTTTATTGTTGTTTATAACAAGAGAATCTTTTTTTATAGATTCTCTTAAATCAATAACATTAGTATTCCTTTTCTTATTATTTTTATTAGAAGCCACGTCTAATTTTTTCTCCATTTTTTTAATTTTTGTTTTATTTCTTTAAAGAAAGATTAATTCTTTTTTCATTAGGATTAACTTCACTTACAATAAACTCTAATTCTTGATTTAAAGTTATTTTGCTTTGCATTTCTTCAATTCCTCCAAATTCGGAAGAATGAACAAAACCAAAAACATTATCTTCAATTTGAATTAATGCCCCAACTGGAATAAATTTATAAACTTTTCCTTTAATAGTTTGGCCGGGTTTATATTGACGCAATTTTTCAATAACTGGATCCTCTTGTAATTCTCTTAATGAAAGAATAAGCTCTCTATTTTTATTAATAGAAATTAACTTAAATTTATAAATTTGATCGGGCTTAATAATGTCTTCTAAATTTTCAATTGGCGTCCAAGAAATTTCTTCAATTGGTAAAAAGGCCTTAATTAATGGATGGTCTTTTAAACTAATAATTGCTCCGCCATTTATACTTTTATTAAAAGTTCCTTCAACAATATCACCTACTTTATATTTATTAATAATATCATTCATTTTATCTTCTTCTATCTTTTTTTCTGAAACAATAATCTTTCCTTGAGTAGAATTAAAATTAATAATTTTCACTTCTATATCTTGTTCTATTAATTGTTCTAAATTTTCTAAAATTTTTTCTTTATCCCCGCCTTCTACTTTAGGAAAATGATCTTCCGACATTTGCGATGTTGGCAAAAATCCTTGTAAGTCATTAATTTTTATCAATAAACCACCGCGATTAGCGCCAATTACTTTTCCTACAATTGATTGATTATTGTTCATCAATTCTTTAATCCACTGATATTGATTTTCTTGCACAATATCTTGAATGGTTAATTCAATCATTCCAAATTCATTTTCTAGGCTTAAAACTTTTACTTTAACAACATCACCGGAATTTAATTGTTCAATTAATTTAGCACAACGAGTAAATTCTGCTCCCCAAATCAAACCAGTTCCATATTGATTTAAATCTAAATAAAGACTGCGAGGATTTTTTTTAATTACTTTTGCTGATAAAACACTACCAACATTTAAACGTGGTACTTCCACTTGTTGCCACCAAGTATTATTTTTTTTAATTTGAGTTGTTTGTTCTTGTGATTCCATATTTTATAGCTTACTAAATTTCAAAAAAAAGTCCAGAGGTATTAATAATCCAAATCTGTTTTTAATGTCATCCTGAAGGCGAAGCCCCTGCCTACCGGCAGGCAGGCGAAGGATCCCATGCCAACTAATAAGCGGCTATCACTGCTGTGGATGGGATTCTTCGTTTCACTCAGAATGACAGTGGAAACTCACTATCGCGCATGAGATTCTTTTCTGCCTACCAACAGATAGACACCATCGGAATGACATCAGCAAGATCGTCATTTCGAAAATCAGACTAATAAATACTTATTTTAAAAATAATTTAATCAATAATTTAGTTTATAATTTCTAAAATTTCTTTTTGATTTTCTACTTTTTCTTTCAACAAACGATGTGATTCTAAATGAGGATCAATACTTAAAATTTCTTCGGCTTCTTTTTTGGCTAATTGAACAATTTCTAAATGTTTTAGCGCTTCCATTAAATTATCAGGCATTCCGGATTGTTTAGTCCCCAAAAATTCACCCGGTCCACGCATTTGCAAATCAATTTCTGATAATTCAAAAGCATTTTTTACTTTAATTAAAGATTCCAATCGTTTTTTACTGTTAATATTATTCGTTTCTGATAAAAGAAAACAATAAGATTGGTAAAAACCACGCCCCACTCTTCCCCTGAATTGATATAGTTGAGCTAAACCAAAACGTTCGGCCCCTTCAATTAAAATTATACTCGCATTGGGAATATCAATACCCACCTCAACAACCGAAGTGGAAATTAAAATATCTATTTTTTTATTTAAAAATTCTTTCATTATTTTTTCTTTATCGGCTGATTTTAATTTTCCATGTAAAATACCAATTCTTAATTCCGGAAATATTTCCTTTAGTTTTTCATATTCTTGATTAACGCTTTTTACTTCTAATTTAATTGAATCATTAATTAAAGGACAAATCACAAAAACCTGTCGACCTTTTTTAATTTCTGTTTTAATAAATTGATAAAGTTTTTCTCGTTGATGAGGTAAAATAATTTTTGTAATAATAGGTTGACGATTTTTTGGTAATTCTTTAATAGAAGAAATATCCAAATCTCCCCACAAAGACAAAGCCAAGGAACGAGGAATGGGAGTAGCTGTCATTGATAATAAATGAGGGATATAATCTTTTTTGGTTACCAATAAAGCTTTTCGCTGTTTTATACCAAAACGATGTTGTTCATCAATAATAATTAATCCTAAATTTTTAAATTTTACATTTTTTTGAATTAAAGCATGAGTACCAATAATAATATCAATTTTTTGATTGAAACAATCCTTTAAAAAATCACTCTTTTTAACTTTGCTAATCAATCCTAAAAAATTAATTTGAGCATCATTTGATGTTAAAAGACCAATATTAATATCAAAATTTTTAAATAATTGAGAAAAATTTTGAAAATGCTGTTTCGCTAAAATTTCTGTTGGGACCATAAAAGCCACCTGATAATTATTTACCACTGTCATTAAAGCCGCCATAACCGCTACAACTGTTTTTCCTGAACCAACATCGCCTTGAAGCAAACGATTCATCGGCTTTCCTTTTTGAAGGTCTTTTAAAATATCTACCAAAGCCTTTTTTTGATCATCGGTTAATTGAAAATTTAATTCTTGAGAAAATTTTTCTAAAACATCCATTTTGGTTTTAATTAAAAATCCTTTAGCTTGTTTCATTTTTTGACGTTGAATTAAAATTATTAATTCTAAAATAAAAACATCTTCAAAAAGAAATCTCTTTTTAGCAATTTTAGCTTCACTTAAACTATTAGGAAAATGAATGGCTTTTAAGGCTGATTTTAATTCCGGTAAATTATATTTTTTAATAATACTGTGTGGCAAAGGATCAACGGGAAAACGTGTTTCTTTTAAACATTTTTTTATAAAAAATCTAATTGTCCGTGAAGTTAATCCTTCAGTTTCAGAATAAACTGGGATAAGTCCTCCAGTTTCTCGATGTTCCTGATTTAAATTAGTAATTTTTTCGTAATGAGAAGGTAAAAAATAACATTTATTTTTGTCCTCTACTAATTTGCCTGCAATGCTAATAAAATCATTGGTTTTTAAATTTTTAGTTAAATAAGGCTGGTTAAACCAGATTACTTTTATTTGATCAGTTTCATCTTCAACAATTGCTTCGGTAATAAAAAATTTTTTCTTAAATGTTTTAAAAGTTTTTATTTGAATAATTTTTCCTTCAATAGTATTTATTTCATTAGGAATAATTTCGGCAATTTTTTTAATTTGAGAAAAATCTTCATACCGAAAAGGAAAATAAAAAAGAAGATCTCTGACTGTTTCAATGCCGAGTTTTTTAAATTTTTTTTGATATTGTTGGCCAATTCCCGGAATTAATTGAATTGGCGTTTGAAAATCAAACATAAAAATATTATATAAAATAAAATCTTAAACCTCAAATTTTTTATTTTTTAAAATTTTTTATTAGATAGATTTTAACAGTACAGATTTTTGTCATCCTAAGGATCCACATATCAACGGGCAGATTTTATTCAGAATAACATCTATTTTTTTAGTGTCATCCTGAGAGCGAAGCCCGAAGGATCCCATGGCTTTTAGCAATAATCAACAATCACTGCATTGCGTGGGATTCTTCGTTTCACTCAGAATGACAGATACACCCGTCATCCTGAACGTAGCCTGCCTGCCGGTAGGCAGGTGAAGGATCCCATGGCTTTCAGCAATAATCAACAATCATTACTGTGGATGGGATTCTTCGCTCCGCTCAGAATGACGCTTTCACCGATGTCATCCTGAG
>JAAZHW010000040.1 GCA_012510515.1 Parcubacteria group bacterium | reverse complement strand
TCATTTCAATAATTTTTCACGCAAGCCAAGCAGTTAGCTTGATCCTCGCCTCAAACTCATTTCATTCGTTTGTGCCCGGGGAGAGACTCGAACTCTCATGACCGAAAAGGTCATTGGATTTTGAGTCCAACGCGTCTGCCGATTCCGCCACCCGGGCAATTTATATACACATATATATATATACATATATAAGAGGCGCGGGAGGGAGTTGAACTCTCGTATAGCGGTTTTGCAGACCGCCGCGTTAGCCACTTCGCCACCGCGCCTTAATAATATTAATATTTTTAAATTACTTAATATTTAATAAATAACTAATTCTTTTTGAAAAATCAAGTAAAAATTGAAATATAAAAAATAAATATTTAATCTTGAGATTTTTTATTAATTTTTTTTGATTGATTTTTAGCTTTATAAAGCAGGGCCTCTATTTTAGCCGCATTTTTTTCGGATTCGTCATAAAAAATTTGAATTTTAGGAACTGGATGAATATTTAATTTTTTATTTAATTCTTGCTGAAAAGAAAAAATATTTTTTTGAAAATATTGCTTAATTTCTTTAGTAATTTCTGGATAAACACTAATGAAAATTTTAGCATTATTTAAATCTTTAGAAACATCTACCTTATTAACAGTTATAAAATAATTTTGAGGAAAATTTCCCTCTTTTTGTAAAATCTCAGAAAATAATTGTTGGATTAAATTATTTAATTGTTTTAATCGATAAGAATCACCCATAGTTTTATTTATATTTATTAATAATTTTTTTAATAATAGCTAATTTGTTATCTAAAATATCTTTATTTTTTGCTTCAATATTTAATCTTAAAACATTTAATTCAGTTTGAGAATTTTTAAGATTAAATTTAAAATTTTTATCAAAAACGGTCAGTCCATCTTCTTTATTTATTTTGTTTTGATAAAAAACTTTTTCTACTTCTTTAAAAATTTCATCCATCTTTTTTTGACTTTTTATTTTAAAATTTATTTCAGGTAAAATAATTTGTTTTTGAACAAATTCCGCTACTAAATTATTTAAACTTTCTTTTTTATTGGCTAAAAAAATTAGAAGCATTAAAAAAGAATAAATACCCGAATCAGCAAAGAAAAATTCTTTCCAATAATAATGGCCTGATTTTTCAATTCCCAATAGAGCATTATTTTCTCGCATAGCTTTTTTAAAAATACTATGACCAGAAGGAGAATAAATCGGTTGAAAATGATATTTTTTAGCTAATTTATTTAATAATTCGGTAGAACGATGGTCTAAAATAATTTTTCCATTTTTATTCTTTTGATTTTTTAATTCAATAAAAAATGCTCCGATGATATCACCAAGAATTTTTTCACCACTATCATAAAAAACATATAAACGATCTCCGTCATTATCAAATCGAATAAAAAGATCTGGTTTTCTTTGAATTAGAAGTCTTTTTTCAATTGGCTGGTGAATAAAATGAATTTTCAATTTTAATTCTTTTTTTAGTTTTTCTAAAATTGATTGAGTATTTTTGGGGCAACAAATCAAAATATTTTTTGTTTGTAATTTTTTTAATTGTTTTTCGTTTTTAATATTACTGATTTCAATTAAAAATTGAGAATACTGATTAATAAAATTTTTTCTAATAATTTTTCCTTTGCTTAATCCAATAACAGCTGGCTGATTAAAAATATTTAAAAAATTAGCCAGCCATTTTCCCGAAAGACAATCTAAATTTTGAGTATAAATTTTTAAACCATTATAATTTTCTTTAAGATGAGAAGCGGTAATCATAAAACCCAAATCAAAATTATAATTTTTAATTAAAAAATAAAGCATCGGCGTGGTGATAATTCCAGCATCAACAACTTCCACATCGTTTTGTATTAATCCCTGAAAAAGATTTTTAGTTAAAGTTAAACCGTTAGGTCGATTATCGCGTCCAATAATAATTTTTATTTTTTTGGATGATAAAATATTTTGCTGTTGAAGTATTTTGGGAAAAAAATAACCCAAACGCCAAAAAACGTCAGCGTTAATCTCTGTGGGATATTTACCGCGAATATCATAAGCTAAAAAAATTTTTTCTTTAATTAATTTCACAAAAGTATTTTACCACAAAAAATACAAATCTCAAATTTTCTATTTACTTACTAAAATAAATGTATTCACACATCAAAAATAGATCTTCTGAATAATAACTCTTTTTTGTCATCCTATTTTTTACTGTCATTCTAAATGAAGCCCCTCCTCCTACGGTGGGCGGGAAAGAATTCCACAATTTTTTAGGATAATTCGAATAAAATAATAATTACTAATTATTGCTAATCATCATTAAAACCTTGACTGAAAAAATAAAATGACTATACTAAATATTAATCCTTAAAAAGATATTCCTATCTTGTAAGGAGACAATTTAACAAGCTTATTTGTACTCTTTTTACAAATTTTAATCGATTGATGAAAAAAATTGAAACTTTTTTGAAAGAAAAAGTTAATTTTTTTCAATCATGGATTGATAGTAAAAAAGCTCATTTTTTAATCAAACAACCGACAATAAGAGTGAGTGTTTTTTTGATAGTTTTAACATCCTTAATCACAATTTTTAATTTAACTAATGAACAAAAAATAATGCCATTAAAAGAAAGCTATCGCGGTATTATTGGCGGTCCTTTTACTCAAAAAACATTAGCAACTATTAATGGAGATTCTATAAAATCTATTGCTTTAGCCGCTAATAATCAAACTATTTCTACAAGCAACGCCCAATCACCAACTTCTGAAACATCCGAAACTAAAATTTATTATCTTATAGACAACAACAGTCTTTTAAATCCCAATCCCATTTTGACAAGTATAAAAACAGAGCAAAATGGGATTTTGATTTATAAAGTTCAAAAAGGAGATACTTTATTAAGTATCGCTTCGGAATATGGCATTAGTTTAAATACTATTCGTTGGGCTAATAATCTTAAAGGTGAAAAAATTATTCCGGGTGAAGAATTAATAATTTTACCTGTTTCCGGCGTTCTCCACGAAATAAAAGCTGGTGATACAATAGAAAAAATTGCCAAAACTTATTCCGCCGAAGCCGAAAAAATTATTTCTTATAATAATTTAAATACTAATGCCTTGCAACCGGGTCAAAAAATTATTATTCCAGAAGGTAAAATTTCTTCTAATCAACAAAAAAATAATTCTAATAAATCATCTTCTTCTTTGCCAGATTATCCTTATTATTATGTAATTCCTACTACTGGCTTTAATTGGGGCACTCTTCATTCAAATAATGGTGTGGATATTGCTAATCGTTGTAATACACCAATAATGGCTGCTGCCGAAGGATTGGTTATAGCTGTTGGCCGGGATAATGGTGGATACGGTAATTTTATTAAAATTCAACATCCTAATAATACTGAAACTTTATATGCTCATTTAAATAAAGTTTCCGTTTCTGAGGGAGATTATGTTAATCAAGGACAATTAATTGGTTTGATGGGCAATACTGGTTATGTTATTGGCAATTCTGGTTGCCATCTTCATTTTGAAGTTCATAACGCCAAAAATCCTTTTGTTAAATAAATTTATATTATCTGATAGTTGTCTAAAACCGCTAAAAGCGGTTTTTTATTAAATAAAACCAGCTAAAAAATTAAATAGGATAATAAATAGTAGAGGCGGTGGATTTTTGAAAAAAATCCACCGCCTCTTATTAAATCCCTCACTATTAATACTTACCTACCTTATTTAATTTAATTCTAATAAATTATAACTAATTTTCTGTCTTAATTCGATAATGTAAAGCTTCGGCTACATGCTCACTTTTAATGTTTTCTGAATTATCTAAATCAGCAATTGTTCGAGCAACTTTTAAAATTTTATAGTAACTTCGCGCTGATAAATAAAAACTTTCAATGGCTTTTTTAAGTAACGCTTCTGCTTCTTTTTCTAATTGACAAAATTCTTCCGCTTCTTTTGACGTCATTTCACTATTGGTATAAATTTCTTTATTCAAAGAAAGAAAGCGCTCTTTCTGAATTTCTCTAGCTTTTTCTATCCATTCTCTAATTTGAACAGAAGATTCACTTTTTTCTTCTGATTTCAAATCATCATATTTTACCCGTGGTAATTCCACCTGAATATCAATTCTATCCAATAAAGGTCCGGATATTTTTTTCTGATAACGCAAAATTTCGCCGGGAGCGCAACGACATTCTTTTTCCGGATCACCATAATAACCACAAGGACATGGATTCATAGCGGCTACCAAAATAAACCGAGCGGGAAAAGTTAAGCTACCTTGAACTCGACTAACTGTTATTTCTCCTTCTTCTAATGGTTGCCTCAAACTTTCTAAAACATCTCTATTAAATTCCGGAAGCTCATCCATAAACAATACTCCTCGATGAGCTAAACTAATTTCTCCGGGCTTTGGCCAAGAACCACCACCAACTAAAGCAACTTTTGAAGCAGTGTGATGGGGCGAACGATAGGGTCTTAAAACAATTAAAGGATTATCTTCAGATGTTAATCCACAAACACTATGAATTTTTGTCACTTCTATAGCTTCGTTTAAGGACATTTTAGGCAAAATCGAAGGAAGCGCTTTGGCGAGCATGCTCTTACCCGAACCCGGTGAACCAATCATTAAAATATTATGTCCACCAGCCGCAGCAATTTCTAAAGCTCTTTTGGCTTGTTTTTGTCCTTTAATATCAGAAAAATCAACACTATAATTTTCCCCTCCAAAATTTTCTAAATTTTCTTCCACAATAGAATTAATTTCTTTTTTTCCTTCTAAATATTCAACAACTTCTTTTAAATCTTTACAACCAATAATTTTAATTCCTTTAACTACGGCTGCTTCTTTAGCATTTTTAGCTGGCAAAATTACTTCTTCAAATTTATTTTTAGCCATTAAAACACTGGGCAAAACTCCTGCTACTGGTCTTAAACTACCATCAAGCGCTAACTCACCCAAAAATAATTTGTTTTTAGTTGAAAAATTTTTTATTTGATTAGAACACAAAAGATAGCCAATAGCAATGGCTAAATCATAAATTGAACCTTCTTTTTTTAAATCAGCTGGAGCTAAATTAACCGTAATTTTTCTATTTTGTCTTAAAGGAGCAACAGCTCCACTATTTTTTATTGCTGAAGAAACTCTGTCTTTTGCTTCATTAACAGCTTTATCGGCTAATCCCACAATATTAAAATTATGAAGACCGGGACCTAAATCAACCTCCACTTCAATGGGTTGAGCTTTAATTCCAATTACGGCCGCAGAATACACTTTGGCAGGCATAAAAAAATATTTAGGCAGTTTTTTTATTTTTCTTTTTAATACACTTCGTACAAATTTGAGCTGCCGGCTCAATTTTTAATCTTTCAATTTCAATTAATTCGCCGCATTCTTCACAAATTCCATAAGTACCTTTTTTAATTCTTTCTAAAGCTTGCTCAATGCGGTATAAATTATTTTCCCACACTGATTTTAAAGATAATAAATTATTTAATTCCTCCACCTCGTCGGCTTCAACCGATGAATCTTCTAAAGCCATAAAATCTGGCGTTTTAATTGCCATGTTTTTTTCTTGAGAATTCAATTCATTTATTTTATCTTCTAATTCTTTTTTTTCTTTTTCTAATAAATCCTGAAATTCTTTCAGATTTTTTTTATCCATTTTTTTCTTTTTAGAAAAAATTGTTATGCTCATATATACAAATTTTTATTTTTTGACTTCTTTTATGATTGCCTCAAATATTTGAGGTTGTTTTTCAGCTAACTCCGCTAACATTTTTCGATTAATAGCAATATCATTCTTTTTTAATAAATTAATAAATTCATTATATTTTAATCCTGATTGATTGGCAGCGGCTTTAATTTTCACTTGCCATAATTGTCGAAAATCTCGCTTTTTATTTTTTCGCCCTACAAAAGAACGACTTTGCGCATGAAGAAGAGCTTCTTTAGCGGCTCGTTCTTTTGATTTTCTACCCCATTTAAATCCTTTGGTTTTTTTAAGAGTTTTTTCTCTTTTTTTGTGAGCAACAACTCCTCTTTTTACTCTAACCATATTAATAAAATTAATTCGACATTGATTTAATATTTAAATACAAATGCCTTTATAAAAATTTTTTATTTTTCGTAAGGAAGAAAAGCTTTTATTGCTTTCTTATCTACCTTATTAATCATTTTCGACTTTCTTTTATCTTGATTATTACGTCCAGATAATTTGGATTTAAAATGATTTTGTTTAATTGGCCGGTGTAAAAGTTTTTTACCTTTGGTAGTTGTTTTTATTCTTTTTTGCACCGATTTTTTTGTTTTAAGCATATTAATTAATAATTATCGTTAAACCGCGTGGATTGTTTTTAATATCTTGGACTATTTTATATGGATTTTTAATAAAGGTCAAAAATTCTTTTAATTTATTTTCCGCTAATTCTTTGTGCCCCTTTTCTCTACCTTTCAATACTAATTCTATTTGAACCCTCAAACCTTCTTTCAAAAAATCTTCTGCCTGACGGGCTTTTATTTCCATATCGTGCTTGCCAATATTAAAGCTTAAACGAATATGTTTCATTTCATCACTTCGCTCTTTTATTCTTTGTTTTCGCTCTGCCTTTTCTTGTTGATATAAAAGTTTGCTATAATCACAAATTCTTACTACTGGTGGATTAATTTTTGCCACAATTTCCACTAAATCTAAATTTTTTTCCTGAGATAAATTTAATGCTTTTTCTATTGGCATCACCCCTAAATTTTCTCCTCTTTCATCAATAACTCTTACTTCTTTAGCCTTTATTTGATTGTTGATATTATGTCTTTTTAAAATTTTTTTTTAAAAAATAATCGACTGCTTTATTAAATTTATTTTATTTAAAACATTTATTTTCATGATATATATCATGTGTTGTGGAGATGGCGGGAATTGAACCCGCGTCAACGAAAAAATTAATTTTTGAGCTTTCCAGATAAAGCCAATTTATTGTTAGGATTAATATTAAAAATTGGCAAAATTATTAACCCCTGTCTTTGATTTTAGTCGCTCCTTTTAGTCAAAGACAACCAAAAAAAGAGTCAAGCTCGATAAATATGACACCCGCCTAACCTATCGAGCATTGGTTATTTGGATGCTAGCTAAGCTAAAGCAAAAGCTAGATTTTTATTTGAGTTGGCAATTTTTATTGCCCGTTGATTTACGAGGTAACGGCTCCTCGATCTGACTCAAAAATATTTTTTCGTTTCGAGGCCTATCATCCCCTTTTAATATTAATATGCTTTTATATTTTTTTCAATTTCTTTTCTGATCTCTCTTTTTTTAATTACTTCTCTTTTATCAACTTTTCGTCTTATTCGGCCTAATTTTAATTCTACTTTAATTTTATTTTTTTTCAAGTAAATAGCCGTGGGAATAATCATTAAATGTTCGCTTTTTGTTTTGCCTATTAAATAATTTAATTCTTTTTTATGAAGAAGTAGTTTTCTACTTCTATTAGAGTCATAGTTGTCTGGCGCATTAGCTAATTGCCAAGGCGGAATTGAAGCATTAATTAAATATAATTCTCCATTATAAAATTGGGCCGAGGCGCCATCTAATGAAATCAATCCGTTTTTTACGGACTTTACTTCGCATCCCAATAATTGAATACCAGCTTCAAATTTTTCTAAAAATTCATAATTAAATTCGGCTTTTCTGTTTTTAATTAAAATTTTCATTTTTATTCTCCTTTAATAACGGCCAATGGTTTAAGTTGAATTACTTTGGATGATAAACCACTTTCACAAACTACTTCAACAACTTCATCAATATTTTTATAAGCTTGAGGCGCTTCTTCGGCTAAACCTCTTAAACTATCACATTTTATTAAAATATTTTTATTTTTTAAATCATCAATAATTTCTTGGGATGATAAATTTTTTGTTGCCGAAGTCCGTGACATTTTTCGACCAGCGCCATGACAAGTTGAATACCAGCTTTCTTTACCGCTTTCCTTGCCAATTAAAATATAAGAAAAAGAACCCATACTACCGGGAATAAGAACTGGCTGTCCAATCAAACGATATTTTTCAGGAATTTCTAAATGACCCTTGGGAAAAGCTCGTGTTGCTCCTTTACGATGAATAATTAAAACTTCTTTTTGCCCATTAATTTCGTATTCTTCTAATTTGGCAATATTGTGAGCAACATCATAAAGAAGTTTCAAATTATTATTTTCTCCTAAAACTTTTTTCCAAACTTGACGAATATAATAAGTAATCATTTGTCGATTAGCCCAAGCAAAATTAGCTGCGGCACTCATTGCGCTAAAATAATCTTGTCCTTCTTTGCTTTTAAAAGGCGCGCAAGCTAATTCGCGATCAGCTAATTTAATATCATATTTTAGCATTGAACGCATCATAATTTGAATATAATCCGTAGCTATTTGATGACCTAAACCTCGTGATCCAGTATGAATCATTATTACTATCTGATTTTCAAAAATACCCATCTTTTCGGCTAATTCTTTATCAAAAATTTTATTTACCTTTTGGATTTCTAAAAAATGATTACCACTACCCAAAGTGCCTAATTGATCTTCCCCTCGTTTTTTGGCTTTTAAAGAAACAAGGTTAGCATCAGATTTAGCCAAACACCCAAAAGATTCGCAATATTCAAAATCTTCTTTTTGCCCATAACCATCTTCTATTAATTTTTTAGATCCGCCCTCAAGAATTTTAATTAAATCTTTTTGACTAATTTTTATTTTCTGTCCTTTTCCCAAACCTGAAGGAATAACTTTAGAAATTTCCGTCGCTAAACGATTTAAAAGATCTTCAATATCAAAAGAAGAAATATCAGATAATAAAATTCGCATACCACAATTGATATCATAACCAACTCCGCCGGGAGAAATAACACCATTATCAGCTGAAATAGCTGCTACTCCACCAATAGGAAAACCATAACCTTCATGAATATCAGGCATAGCTAAACTATAATTTATTATCCCCGGCAAACTTGCAACATTAATTAATTGATTAATTGAATGGTCGCGAAAAACTTCTTCTAACATTTTTTCTGAAGCATAAATTCGCGCCGGCACTCGCATTGCCGAATTAAAACTTTGAGGAATTTCCCATAAAAAATCATTAATTTTAACTAAATCCTGTTTGTTCATAGATTAAATTTATTATACGATAAATATCTCAAATCTCAAATTTTAAAACAATTAAAAAAGAGTAAAATAATGACGAAAAGTGATGGCGTGGTAAGGTGGTGGCGGCGAAATTCTTTTAGAATTTCGCCGCCATTTAATTAAATATTTTTAAAATAAGTATTTATTAGTCTAATTTTTAAAATCAGCAATCATTACTGTGGATGGGATTCTTCCCTGCCCGCCGTAGGCGGGGCTTCACTCAGAATGACTGCTGTTTTTCAATGTCATCCTGAACGTAGTGAAGGATCCCTCGGCTTTTAGCACAATGATACTTGATTTAGTTTAACTCAATAACTTCTGGCTGAATTTGTGAAGCGAGCGGGCATGGTTTCATTCTTTTTGATTCAAAAAGAATGAAGAGCGAGCCCTGCCTGCCGGCAGGCAGGGAACAATTCAGTAAGTGAGCACGCTGGGCAAAAACGTAGCCAGAAGTTATTGAGTTAAACTAGTGCAGTTGGCGGCGAAGGCCAAAGGCCTTCGCCGCCAACTTACCATCGCATTGCTATTACTTTACATCATCCTAAAAACGCAATCCAAAAAATTCCCCAGATTTTAGCAATAAAAAAGATAATATTAAAAATTTGAGATTTAAATTTTATTTTGTATAATATTTTTATGCCTGAATTAGATAAAAACTATAATCATTTAAATGTTGAACAAAAAAGATACAAACAATGGGAAGAATCTGGCTTTTTTAATCCAGATAAATTACCAACCAAAAACAAAAAACCCTTTTCTATTATTATGCCACCGCCCAATGCCAACGGCTCACTTCACTTGGGTCATGCTTTAACCATAGCCATCGAAGATACAATAATTCGTTATAAACGAATGCGAGGTTATAAAACATTGTGGCTGCCGGGCGCTGATCATGCTGGTTTTGAAACTCAAGTAGTTTTTGAAAAAAAATTAGAGAAAGAAGGAACAAGCCGTTTTGAAATTCTAAAAGAAAAAAATGGCCGAGAAAAACTTTATCAAATGATTTGGGATTTTACTCAAAAAAACAAATTGCAAATGGAAGAACAAATTAAAAAACTTGGCGCTTCCTGTGATTGGAGTAGAGAAAAATTTACTCTTGATCCATCAATTATAAAAATAGTTTATGAAACTTTTAAAAAAATGTATGATGATGGATTGATTTATCGAGATTATCGAATTGTTAATTGGTGTCCTAAACATCAAACGGCTCTTTCTGATTTAGAAATTAATTGGGAAGAAAGAAATGATAAATTATATTATGTAAAATATTATTTAGAAAATGATCCTAAAAAATTCATTACTGTTGCTACCACAAGACCAGAAACAATTCCGGGTGATTTTGCTATTGCTGTCCATCCTCAAAACAAACTATATAAAAATTTTATCGGCCAATTTGTTATCAATCCGTTAATTCACAATCGGAAAAATTATGATGATAAAATCAAAGTAATTAGCGACCCATTAGTAGATAAAGATTTTGGTACCGGCGCTCTAAAAATAACACCAGCTCATGATGCTGTTGATTTTGAAATTGGCAAAAAACACAATCTGCCATTAGATTATCAAATTATTGACTGGAATGGCAAAATGAATAATTTAGCTGGCGAATTAGAAGGATTAAAAGTAATGGAAGCGCGAGAAAAAGCAATAGAAATTTTACAAAAAACTGGCGCTTTGGAAAAAATTGAAGATTACACTCACCAAGTTTCCGTTTGTTATAAATGCAAAACTACCATTGAACCATTACCAAGGGCTCAATGGTTTATAAAAATGACTGCTAAACCAAAAAGCGGCAACAAATCTTTAAAAGATTTAGCCATTGAAGCAGTAAAAACAAAAAAAGTAGTTTTTGTTAGTAAAAAATTTGAAAAAGTTTTTTATCATTGGATGGAAAATATTCGCGATTGGAATATTTCTCGTCAAATTATTTGGGGTATTCCTATTCCTATTTATTATTGCGAAAATTGCGGTAAAGAAATTGTTTATATTAAAAATGGTCAACCTAAAAAATGTCCTCATTGTAATCATTCTAAATTTATTAAAGAAACCGATGTTTTTGACACTTGGTTCTCTTCTGGTCAATGGCCATATGCAACTTTAAATTATCCTAACGGAAAAGATTTTAAAAATTTTTATCCTACAGATGTAATGGAAACGGGTTGGGATATTTTGTTTTTCTGGGTGGCACGAATGATTATGTTTGGAATGTATAACACAAAAAAAACGCCTTTTAAATATATTTATCTTCATGGATTAATTCGTGATAAAGATCGCCAAAAAATGTCTAAATCAAAAAATAACGTTATTGATCCCTTAGGTATTATTGATTTATACGGAGCCGATGCTTTAAGATTTTCTTTAATTGTTGGCAATGCGCCCGGCAATGATCCGATAATTTCGGAAGAAAAAATTCGTGGCTATCGTAATTTTACCAATAAAATTTGGAATGCTAGCCGATTTGTTTTAATGAACTTAAATGATTTTGATAATAAAACTACACCTTTATTATCTAAAAATGATAAAGAAATTTTAAAAGATTTAAAAAATTTAATTAAAGATGTAACGAAGGATATGGATAATTTTAATTTTCATATTGCTTCAGAAAAACTTTATCAATATTTCTGGCATGTTTTTGCTGATAAAATTATTGAACAAAATAAAGAGCGTCTTCAAAACAAAAAAGAACGCGCTACTGCCCAATATCTTTTAATCACCGTTTTGGAAACATCATTAAAAACGCTTCATCCATTTATGCCTTACATTACCGAAGAAATTTATCAAATGATTCCTACTAAAAATAAAAAGAAGTTTTTAATGATTGAAGATTGGCCTCAAAAAATATGATTTCTGGTTTTGCTTATCTTTTTTTTCTTATTGTTTTAGCCATTACACCAAGTTTGATTTGGCTTAATTATTATTTAAAAAAAGATCATCGCCCCGAACCTCAACACAAATTAATTATCACTTTTGTGATGGGAATTTTAATAACAATATTTGTTGGTTTTTTAGAACTAGTTATTAATAAAACCAATTTTTATAAAACGTTAGATAATGAAACAAGGATTATTGTTTTTTTATTATTATTTCCTTTATTAGAAGAAATAGGAAAATTTTTAGCCACTTTTTTAAGCACTCGAAAGAATCCCTTTTTCAAAGACGAAACCACCGACCCAATTATTTATGCTATTGTGGCTGGATTAGGTTTTGCTGCCGCTGAAAATCTTAAAGTTTGTTTTTCTGTTCTTCAAGAAAATTTCATTATCATTGATTGGAATAACATCTTTTCTTTCACAATTTCTTCGCCCGTTATAAATACTTTAATTATTACTATTTTTATTCGTTTTCTAACTGCTGTTTTTCTTCATGCTAATTCCTCGGCTATATTTGGTTATTTTTGGGCTGTCGGTCGTATTCTAAAAAAGAATAAAAAAGTTTTTATTAGTTTAATTATTTTAGGAATTATTATGGCTTCTATTTTGCATTCTTGTTATAATTATTTTATACTAAAAGTAAATGAGAATATAAATTATATATGGTATATAATTATATTATTAACCATTTCTAATTATACAATGAGTCGACTTATAAAACAGGTTCAATCCTATCAAAAAATATATGGCATTTAAATTATTTAAAAACAAAGGAGATGTTGATAATGTCGAAAAAAATATTGAGGTAAAAAATTCTTCCCTATCCTTTGAAGAAGAAAAAGAAGAAGAAGATGTTTTAAGTGGCGAAGGACAATTAATGGTAGACGTTTATCAAACTCCAACAGAAATTGTTATTAAATCAACAGTAGCCGGTGTCAATTCAGAAGATATTGATATTTCTATTGTTAATGACATGATCACAATTAAAGGAAGAAGGATTCTAGATGAAAATATAAAAAACGAAGATTATTTTTTTCAAGAATGTTATTGGGGTTCTTTTAGTCGATCAATTATTTTACCCATGGAAATTGATTCTGATCGAATTAGCGCCACCTTAAAAAATGGCATTCTAACAATTCGTCTACCTAAAATAGACAAAAATAGAGTAAAAAAGATAAGAATTAAAGCAGAATAAAATTGGAAAAAGTAAAATTAAAAAAATTAATAGCGGAAATTTTTTAGAAAATTTCCGCTATTATTTAAATTTTTTTGTGAATATTTTCTTTACTAACCAGGCTGAAAAAATACCCAACAAAATTCCTCCTAAGATATCTAAAGGATAATGAACACCAGCGGCAATCCGCGCTAAACCCATTAAAATTCCTAAAATTCCAAAAACAATACCTAATTTTTTATTTTCAAAATAAACAAAAGCAATCAAAGGAAAAATAAAAGTCATATGTCCCGAAGGAAAGGAACTGCTGATGTCATGATTTAATAATTGATTAACGGAATAAGTTAAAAATGGTCTTGGATGATAATAAAAAAATCGAATACCCTCGGTAATAATTAATCGACTCAAAACTGTTGCCAAAATTAAATCAAAAAATTTTTTCCACTTTTTTTGATAAGCAAAAAAAAGGTAAATTAATCCACCCAAAACCATAAAATAAATTAAATAATCGGCTAAAAAAATAATTATTTTATCTAACCATAAATATTTTCCGGCTAAAAAATTTATTTTTTGAAAAATTAAATAATTTAAATTATTCATTGGCAAATTGATAATAATTTTTTACAAATTCGACCATTTTAATTATATCGGCATAAATGTCTTTAGAACGAAGAGCAATAAAAGCCACTGGCCTTATCTCTTCATCAAAAGGAATATTAAAAATAGCTAACATTGTTTCTCTACTACCAGTAGTTATACCCATTTTTCCTCCAACAAAATTTTTATCATCATAAAATAAATTACTATTTTTAAAATTAAAAGCTGGCTCTTTATAAGAATCGTTATCAAAAATTCCTTTGGTGATATTTAAAACAAAACTCCGATTAAAATAGAGATATTTGGCTAATTGATATAAATCCAATGGCGTTGAAACGTTTTCTAATGAAGAACCATTAGGGTCAACAAAATTAGTATTTTCCATTCCAATGCTTTTTGCTTGATAATTCATTCGTTCAATGGTTTTTTCTGGCCCCAAATAAGTTGCCAAAGTAATTCCTGCTTCGTTAGAAGATTCAATTAAAAGCAAAGACAATAAATCTAAAATAGAAATTTTTTGACCAACCTTTAAACGAGGTACAGATGTAAATACTAAAGCATCTGATGGCACAGAAATAAAGCGCTCAATATTAGTATAATCAAGAACTACCAAACTAGTAATTAATTTAGTAATTGAAGCAATAGGCATAGTTTGATTTCTATTTTTTTCCAAAAAAACAAAATTATTTTTTAAATCAGCTACCATATAAGCTTCGGCTGTTAATTCAGGAATTTTATATTGATAAGTAGATTTTTCTACATCAAAAGCTTTTTTAAAAACCAAAACCGGCATCCCCACCGAAACCAAATCATAAATTTCTTTAGCATCTTCATCCGCTAATCGAATACAACCACCAGAATATTGAGAAGAAACTTTTTTCCCATTAGGATAATAGGGCTGACCATGAATTAAAAAATTTCCCTCAAAAACTAAACTATAAGGCATATAAACTCTACCGAAACTTGAGTAAGCATTTGGATGTTTTGCTTCTATTTTGTAAAGACCAACTGGTGTTTCCCACCACGATCCTTCTCTTCCCTTGGTAGTAATATTAACTTCTTTTATTTTTTCTCCATTTTCAAAAACAGCTAATTTCATTTGATCTAAATCCGCCTCAACAAAATCAATTTTATTTTCTTTAAATTGTTTTAAAACATTATTAAAAAAATTAACGTCTCCCAATTGAGGCCAACTTCCATATTGAAATTCTATCTGATTATTATCATCTAAAGAATTAATAGTAATTGAATAATTTTTAATTTCTTCTCTGGGGATAAAATAAATTAAAACAATTATTAGTATTGTTAAAAAAATCATTAAAAAAAGCCATCCAATAGGTATTTTTTTTGAAAACTCCACCATCAAAACAATAATTTATCCGACTTTCAAAATTATAATTCCTTATTTAATTATTATACTCTTTATTTTTAATAATCAAACTTCAGAATTCTTGTTTTCAATTCTAATATTTTTTTAGTTCTTTATCTAACCAAATAATTGCTTTTTTGATATATGGTTCTTTATCATCCTTAATTTTTTCCGCTAACTTTTTAATTTCTTTTTTATCAAAGCCGGATCGATTTAATTCTATTAACAGCACAATAGCAAATCTTCTTTGCCACAAATTTTTTGATTTAATAAGTTCCTTTGAAATTTCAAAAATCTCTTTTTGTTTTAATCTAATAATTTTTCTTATACCTTGTGTTGCCAAAGTATCACAAACCGCCCAATCTGAAATATCTTTGCTAAATCTTTTAATTAACTCTAAAGTTCTTTCTGGATTCTTATTGCTAAACTTACCCAGAATTTTTACTGCTAATAATCTTTCTTCAAAAGCCCCGCTTTGCCATAATTTTTTAACTAAGTCAAAATCTGGTTCTTTAATTCTTTTTGCAATCTCATTCAATACCAACGCTTTTACTCCATATTGTTTTTTAATTGTAGGAACAAATTTTTTAGCACTTTCTCTAGTCCTTCTACTTGATTTATTTCTTAATATTTTTCTAATTTCTGCTAATTGCATAATTAAACTTTTCTTATCTTTGAAAAAATCTTAATTTTTCAATTAATTTTTGATCTTTTCTTCTATTTGAGTTTGTGGATAAATATGCTTGACAATAGATGTATATTTGCTACAATTTAATCAGAATACATATGAAAAACACCTCTTTGGGTTTTGTCCCTTAGCGGTGTTTTTCTTTATAATATTCGAGTTTTTCTCTTAAATTAGCCGTAAAAAAGATCTTTTCTTTAGCTGTCTTTTTTAATAAAATCGAGCAAGTTTTAGTATATGGGCTTATCACACATCTAAGTTTATTATTTTTGTATAAATGCTTAACTAAAGAATAAAAATCTCCGTCACTTGTAACAATTATGGCTTCATCATATTTTTTATAATTAACCATAGCTTGTAAAACTAAATCTGCATCCACATTACCTTTAACTTTTCCGTTCTTATCAAATAATGTCGGTTTAAAAATCAAAACATAGCCATCTCTTTGTAATGAAGAATATAGATCTTGATTAGCTGGAATATAACCAATAAATAAATAGGCTGTTGATACTTTATACTTTTCCTTTAAATAAATTCTAAATCTTCGGTAATCCAATTTCCAGCCCAGACTTTTAATTCCTAAATAAAGATTTTGACTATCAATAAAAGCAAAATTATTTTCTTGTTTCTCCATAATTTTATTCTTCAATTAATTTTTGACTTTTTGATTATTAATATTATAGTCTATTCACCTGTTGAATTAATCTTACTAATTTTTGACCATCAATTAATTCAATCGGTTTATCTTGAGCAAAATAATCAGCTTCGCTAGTAAAAACATTAGTTGTAATAAAAATTCCTTTACCTTTCGCTGTATGATCCACTAAAACCCCATAAAATTCTCTTATATCTTTTACGTCAACTTTTGAAGTAATATACTTTTTACATTGAATATAAT
>JAAZHW010000039.1 GCA_012510515.1 Parcubacteria group bacterium | reverse complement strand
GGAATAACGACAAAGATCCTCAATTAGACAAAGCCAAAGAAATTATAAAAAATGAATTAAACATCAATAATACTAAAATAATACTTAACAAATAATGAAAATTATTCTTTTGGAAAATATCCCTAAATTAGGCAAAAAATATGAGATAAAAGAAGTTTCAGAAGGCTATGCTGTTAATTTTTTAATTCCTAAAAAATTAGCCGCAGTTGCTACCCCTGCCAAAATTGAAGAAATTCAAAATATCAAAAAGCAAGAAGAATTAAAAAAACAAAAAGAAGAACAACAGTTAAAAGAATTAGCCCAAAAAATAAAATTTATTAAGTTAGAATTTAAATTAAAAACTGACAAAAACGGCAAAACCTTTGGCTCTATTAACAAAGAAGATATAATAAAAAAATTAAACGACCAAGAAAAAATAAAATTAGATGAAAAACAAATTATTTTAAACGAGCATATTAAAAAAATAGGGGAGTATAAAATAAAAATAAAATTCAACTTCGAAATAGAAGCTGAATTAAAGATAATAATTTTGCCAGAAAATTAATTTGATTAATCAATATAAACAGTTTTTACTATTTTTTTTGATCCATTGAAATTTGTCTTTTGCTTTTTGCCAAACTTAACCACTCCTTCTTTGAGAGCAAAAAGAGTATAATCTTTTCCTTCGCCAACGTTTTTTCCGGGTTTTATTTTTTCACCACGTTGTCGAACAATTATCGAACCTTTTTTAGCTTTTTGACCAGCAAAAATTTTAACCCCTAAGCGTTTAGCATTAGAATCTCTTCCTAATTTAGTAGATCCTCCAGATTGAGTATGAGCCATAAAAAATTAATCTAATAAAAACGACGATATTAATTATTAATTATTATAAAATATTTTAAAAAATTTTTTAAAAAATGCAAATCAAAGAAGTCTTTCAACAGAATAAAAAAGAAATCATCATTGGAATTTTTGTCTTTCTGATTGTTACAATTAGTTTTGCTTTAGGCTATCTAACGGCTGAAAAATTAGTTCAAAAAACACCAATTATAATTGAAAAATGCTCAGAATGATAAACACCGAAAATAAATAATAAAATTATTCTTCGGGTATTTCTTTTTTAATAATCTCTAAATCTTTTTTTACCGCCTTAAATATTTTTTTATTTTTAATTTGTTGCAATGATTCAATATTTTTTACTAATTCCAATGGCATTTTTTTTAATAATTTTTCTAATTTTTTCTTATCCAGCGATGAAACTTCTTGCCAGAGATTTGTTTTTATAAGTAATTCTTTTAACCTTTCAACATCGTAATCTTTAATGGTTTGATTTTGATAAGAAAAATATCCTTCATCGCCAAAAACTCTTTCCAATCCTTTTTCGGCTGCATAAGCATTAATTTGTTTTTTAATTAAATTAAGCCTTTCTTTATTTTGATCAGTTTGTTGTTTTAAAGAAAAATATTCTTTTATAAGATTATTAATTTCTTTTTCTTCAGGAATTTGCTCTTCTTTCTGATAAAGATGCGACCACATAGGACAAATTTTTTTATAAGAACAACTGCCGCATAATTTAGATGGAATGGGAGGAAAATAATTTTTTTCAATTTCCCAAATATTTTTTAAAATTCTTTGTTTGGTTAAAAGAATATCTTCTTCGGTTTTTTTATCAGATAATTTTTCACCATGTTTCAAATAATAAAGAGTTAAAATAATATCATTTAATTGAGCAATATTAGGCCATTTTTTAAAAAAACCCAAAGTATAAATAGATAATTGAAGATTGCCTTTTAAACTATTCTGACCCGGCATTTTAGAACCTGTCTTATAATCAATAATTTCAAATTTTCCCTCATTAATTTTATCAATCCGATCAATATAACCGGATAAAATATGAATGGTATTATTTTCCTCATCTTTAATTTCCACCTCAAAATGACTTTCTAAATCTAAGGGAATAGAAAAAGAGGGGATATTCTTTTTGTAAAAATTTTCTAAAATTCTTTTTCCTTCATTAAAATAAATTTCTTTTTCTTTTTCATTACGCCATTTTAATTTATTAGCTTCTTTCCATTCTACGGAAAAAAAATCTAATAATTCATCAAGAGTAGGGTAAAGAGGGGCTTTTTTAAAAAGAAATTTTAAACATTTATGAATAGTAGTACCAAAAAACTGCTCTTTTGTTTTAGGAGTTTTTATTTTATCAATAATTTGAAATTCGTAACGCTTGGGACAAATTTCGTATACTTCAAGATTACTATATGATGTACGCATAAAAATATTATACAAAATCAAAATCAAAAAATCCATTACCATTAGAATAACAACATTAAAGTAGCATATTGTTTTTGATTGTCATTCTGAACGTAATAAAAAATCCCATCCACTACAATGAGTTTTCATGGTCATTCTGAACGAAGCCCCGCCTACGGCGGGCAGGGGTTGAAACCTGCCTGCCGAGAGGCAGGAATCCCATGCAATGCAGTGATAGCCGCACAATACTGAAATCCGAGGGATCCTTCACCTGCCTACCGGCAGGCAGGGGTTTCACCTTCAGGAT
>JAAZHW010000038.1 GCA_012510515.1 Parcubacteria group bacterium | reverse complement strand
TCCTCATAATTGGATAAAAGTCCCGGGTAATTCAACCTATAATACCTCTGATTTCTGGGTGATGAAATACGAAGCTAAATATTCAATAAATGGTTCAGGTGTTAATGATGCTAATAGTTGTCGATATACTTCCGTTTATGATACTTGGGATTGGGGTAAATCAGGTACTGATTGTCCTTCCTCTTGGTCTAATATCAATGTTGTTTCTTCTCCTTATGGCTCACCTATTGCTGGCGTTACTCATACCGACGCCATAACCATCTGTCAATCATTAGGAGGGCATTTAATAACTAATGACGAGTGGATGACTATTGCCAGAAATGCTGAACAAGTTAAAGAGAATTGGTCAGGTAGTTCAGTTGGCTCAGGTTGTTTATTTAGAGGCAATGTTGGTTCTAATGATTCTTGTGGTTATAATGGCGCTGATCCAGAAAAAGGTCTTAATCGTAATCCTAAAGCTAAACTTATTCTTTCCAACAAAGAAGAAATTTGGGATATTGCTGGTAATGTTTGGGAACATGTTATGAAAGATACAAATGATACTTTAGTCAGATATACTCCTTCTGATGGGGGAAGTACTGGTTGGAGATGGATTGAACATACTGCTATTGTTAATTATGGTGATTTTACTTACAACGAGATTAGACCTTCAAATGATAGTTGGAATGCCACCCAAGGAATGGGTCGTATTTATACTTATAATGGTGATACTGGTAGTCAATCACGCGTCCTTCGTCGTGGCGGGCATTGGAACTGGGAGTCTTACGCTGGCGCGTTTGCACTGCTTTTGGATTGGGACACGTCGCATCAGGAATACTATGTGGGGTTGCGTTGCGCTCGGTAGGTCCGTGGCTATCTGGAATCTTGAAACTTGAAACATGAAACGTGAAACATGAATCTTGAAACATAAAACGTGAAACTCGAAACATAAAACATGGAAAATTTTCCCGAAGAACTGAAAAGCAAAATTGATTTTTTCATCCACGGGGTTTATGCAGCAAGCCGCGGATTTCCAAAAAAAGAAATGTACGGAATAACATCCCAGTTGCGACGCGCCGCTCTTTCTGTCGCCTTGAATTACACGGAAGGATATGCTCGTTTTCGCAAAAATGTGCACAGAAATTTTATTGAAACCGCGTATGGCTCTTTGCAGGAATCAAAATATCTTCTACAATTTTCGTTTAAGGAGAAATATATGAGCGAGTCAAAATATAAAAAATTATACGAATTAGCTGAAGATATAGGTAAAATGTTGTGGGGTATGTTGAGAAATATGAATCTTGAAGCATGAATCTTGAAACATGAAGCATGAAACATGATTCATGATTCATGATTTAAGTTCCAAGATTTAAGTTCCAAGATCCAAGATTTAAGTTCCAAGCTACAAGATTCAGGTTTCAAGATACAAGATTTATGTTCCAAGATTTAATCATTTACCAAAAAACCTACGACTTTATGCTCTGGCTCCATCCGGTTGTGAATAAGTTTCCCAAGAGCCAACGATTTGTTTTGGGCCAGCAGATAGAAAACGAATTATTAGAAATAATTAAAGATATTATTTTGGCCAATAGCGAAAGAAACAAAACTGAAATTTTAAAAAGAATAAACATTCGATTAGACACTCTGCGAACCTTAATCCGTTTAGCTAAAGATTTGAGATTTTTAAGTATTAAACAATACGGAGATGCTGCTGTGAAAATGAATGAGATAGGGAAATTATTAAATGGTTGGATGAAGAGATTTGCACAATAAAAATTTTAGCCAGACAGTTAAGTTTATTTTGAAAATAAATTTAACCGTCTGGCTAAATAAAATTTAGTTGGACAGTGGATAGAATCGCGCAACGCGTCCTTCTTCGTGGCGGGAATTGGAACAATGGTTCGAACGCTGGCGCGTTTGCACTGAATTTGAATTGGAACACGTCGAATCAGAACAACAATGTGGGGTTGCGTTGCGCTCGGTATATTTCATTAATTTAGCCCGAGCAAAATATCTACAGATACAAGCCAGTGCTAGAAAACCTACTGATTCTATTCCTCTCCCATATGAATTATTTTATTCATAGGAGGAATATGCGGCTTTACCTTTGTTTGGTTAAAGTAGCTTATGAGTGAAATATCCAACCAGAGTCAATTAGCCGCTTTTAATTATGAAAACTTATAAAAAATTTTTTAATAAAATTTGTTCTTTTGACAATCTCCACCTCGCTTATTTAAAAGCCCGAAAAGCCAAAAGATATCGGTCTTGTGTTTTAGAATTTAGCCGTAATTTAGAAGAAAATTTATTGAATATTCAAAGTAATTTAATCAATCTAATTTATAAGCCAGGTCCTTATAAAGAATTTATTATTTACGATTCCAAAAAGCGGCAAATTAAAGCGCCTGAGTTTTCTGATCGGATAGTCCACCACGCTCTTTTGAATATCATTGAGCCGATTTTTGACAGGGGTTTTATCTATGATTCCTACGCTTGCCGTAAAAACAAAGGTGTTCATCGGGCGGTTAAGAGATTAGAATATTTTCTGCGGTCTTTGAGTGTTAAATCGTGGGTACAAGAAGAAGAATATAAAACGAGACCGCGAATTTATTGCCTCAAGTGCGATATTTCAAAGTATTTTGAAAGTATAAATCATGAAATTCTTTTTAATTTACTCAAAAAGAAAATTGCTGATCAAAAAGTTTTAATTTTGTTTAAAAAAATTATTGATTCAACTCCGGGCGAAAAAGGTATTCCTATTGGTAATTTGACTAGCCAGTTTTTCGCCAATGTATACTTAAATGAAGTAGATCAATTCATTAAGCATTATCTGCGTTGCCGATATTATCTTCGGTATATGGATGATTTTCTAATTTTGGATTTCCATAAGAAAAAACTTCATCAAACAAAAGAAATTATACGAGGTTTTTTGAAAGACGAACTAAAATTGGAATTACATCCCAAAAAAACCAATATTTTTCCAACCAATAAAGGAATAGATTTTTTAGGCTATGTAGTTTTTGATCATTATAAACTTTTAAGAAAATCAACGGTTAAAAGATTTTTAAATCGAACGAAATTTTACAAAAGAAAGTTAATAGAAAGAAAAATATCAAAAAAACAATTTAATTTTTCTTTGAATGCTTGGTTGGGTTATGCTGGTTTTGCTAACTCTTATCAGTTAAGAAAAAATTTAAAAAGAAGGTTAATAGCGTCAGATCGGCATTATATTTTCAATAGCAGAAATTAAAGCCATAAATGAGGCTATGAGATAAAATTATAAAAATAGACTTTAGAAAGTAGAAAGTTAATGATTTATGTTATTATGATAGATCGTTTATTTTTGGCAATCTTTTAAATAAGTATTAATTTTTAAATTTATGGTTTTACGTTTACCATAAAATAAAAAAAAAATATCCACAACTTATTTTAATTGCTATTAATTTTTTTTATTATATAATTATTATATAATAAACATATGGATAATAATGAAAATAATGTTTTGAGTAAAAAAATTTTAGTTGTAGAAGACGACCCTTTTTTATCTAATTTATTAAAAATTAGATTAGAAAAAGAACGATTAAATGTTATTCTAGCAAAAGATGGTGATGAAGCTATAAAAAAAATTCAAGAAACAGATCCTGATTTAATTTTGTTAGATCTAATTTTGCCTAAAAAAAGTGGTTTTGAAGTATTGCAAAATATTTCACTGGATCCTAATTTTAAAAATAAACCCGTTGTTATTATTTCTAATTTAGGTCAAACAATTGACGTTCAAAAAGCTAAAGAATTAGGAGCTGTAGAATATTTTATTAAAGCTAAAATTTCTATTGATGATTTGATTTTAAAAATAAAAGAATTTATAAGTAAATAGTTTATTAAATAATAAAGGTCGTAAATTATATAAAAAAATGACAAAAAAAGGTTTTACATTAATTGAATTATTAGTTGTTATCGCTATTTTAGCTATATTAATGGCTGTTGTGGTAATAGCTATTAATCCAGCGGAAATGTTGAAGAAAACTCGTGACACTAAAAGAATTTCTGATTTAGATGCTTTAAGAACGGCTTTAAATTTGTATATTACTGATCAGGGAAATTTAGGTTCGCTTGTTTCTACTAATTGTTATCTTTATGGTAGTAGTTTTACTCCTAGTGGTATGACTTGTAACCCTGTAGCATCAACTTCTCAAGCGGTAAATGGAGGTGGTTGGATTCCAATTAATTTTTCAAATATTAGTTCAGGTAATCCATTATCTACTTTGCCAATTGATCCGAATCCAAAGATTGCTCCTAATGATGATACTCCAGGCGGATGGCATGCTTATATTTTAAAAGGTGATGGACCAACTGCTCGTTTTAAATTATTAGCTAATATGGAATCAAATTACTATAGCTCTAGTACTCCTTCTTCAGTTAATCAAGGAGATGTGGAAAGCAAAGATGGCGGGACCATACCAGGAGTTTATGAAATCGGATCAGATATGAGTTTATAATTAATTTAGCTAATTGCGAGTTTATATTAAATTTTTAGAAAAGATTTAAATTTAGGCATGTTAAGTTTTTTGCTATCAATATTAGAATATTTTCCCTTTATTTATTTTCTTATTACAGCTGGTTTGATTTTAGCTTTTAAAAAAATAAAACAGCTTATCAAACCGGCTGTAATTTTGATTTTAGGTTTAAAAATATTTGAAGTAATTTTTAAAAGTATAAATCAATATCTAATTTTTAAAAATTCAGATGTTTCGTCTTTTCTTTTACCACCTTATCAAAATTTAAATCAATTTTTTTTTCAATATATTAGTTATAGAATAATTTATCCCATTATTTTTCCTATTTTAATCGGATTATTATTTTTGTTTTTAACAAAAATAGCTAATCGTTTTTCTGAAGAGCGATTTTTTGAAAAAGAAGAACCATGGATGATTTTTTATGCTATAATATTTTTGGGTCATCCGTTATGGATTGTTTATATCTTTTTAATTTTTATAATTGGGTTAATATTATATTTAGCCCAACTTATTTTTAAAAAAATTAATTTTGGGCAACGTTTACCTTTATATTATTTTTGGTTGCCAATAGCTTTATTAATATTTTTATTTCAAAATTTTGTTTTTTATATTCCCTATGTTGGTAATTTTTTAAATAGTATTAATTTTTAAATTTATGGCTTTACGTTTACCATTAGAAAAAATTAAAGAATTTTTAGTAGATAATAACCTTATTTCTCCAGAAGTTTTTCAAATAGCTTTAGAAGATTCTCAAAGAACGGGTCAAAATATTATTGATATTTTAGT
>JAAZHW010000037.1 GCA_012510515.1 Parcubacteria group bacterium | reverse complement strand
GTATTCACCGCGGCATGGCTGATCCGCGATTACTAGCGATTCCGGCTTCATGAGGGCGAGTTGCAGCCCTCAATCCGAACTGGGGCCGGTTTTTTGAGATTAGCTCCGCCTTACGGCTTGGCAACCCTTTGTACCGACCATTGTATCATGAGTGTCGCCCAGGACATCAGAAGGCCATGCTGATTTAACGTCATCCCCTCCTTCCTCCCCCGCCTAAATTTTCAAATAAAAAATTTAATCTAATTAGCAAATGCTAAATAAATTAAAAATTGAAAACTTAGGCGGGGGCAGTTTTGCATGACAGATTTAACATGCAATAAGGGTTGCGCTCGTTACCCCACTTAAGGGAACAACTCAAGCCACGAGCTGACGATAACCATGCAGCACCTGTGCTGGCGTCCTTGAAAAGACGGCCATCCTTTCGGACAACCTTCACCAGCATTTCAAGCCCTGGTAAGGTTCTTCGTTTTGTGTCGAATTAAACCTCATGATCCACCGCTTGTGCGAGTCCCCGTCTATTCCTTTGAGTTTTAGCCTTGCGGCCGTACTTCCCAGGCGGCCGACTTAACGCGTTAGCTTCGCCACTCCGAGGGTCGATACTCGAAACAGCTAGTCGGCATCGTTTAGGGTGTGGACTACAAGGGTATCTAATCCTTTTTGCTCCCCACACTTTCGTGCCTCAGTGTCAGAAATACCCCAGTGGCTCGTTTTCACCTCTGGCGTTCCTGCCGATATCAACGGATTTCACCCCTACACCGGCAGTTCCAGCCACCTCTGGTACTCTCTAGCTTATTCATCTCTTTGGCGCTTCCCAAGTTGAGCTTGGGACTTTAACCAAAGATGCAATAAACCACCTACGCACCCTTTACGCCCAATAAATCCGGATAACGCTCGGGGCCTACGTATTACCGCGGCTGCTGGCACGTAGTTGGCAGCCCCTTATTCCTTAAGTACCTTCATAAATGACTAGCATTTATTATTCCTTAAGAAAAGAAGTTTACACTCCGAAGAACTTCTTCCTTCACGCGGCGTCGCTCGGTCAGGCTTTCGCCCATTGCCGAATATTCTCGACTGCTGCCTCCCGTAGGAGTGGGACCCGTATCTCAGTGTCCCTGTTGGGGAACAGCCTCTCAGCTCCCCTACCCGTCATTGGCTTGGTGAGCCATTACCTCACCAACTACCTGATAGGACCTAGGCCAATCAAAAAGCGAATTGCTTCTTTATCCAATTCTTTTAAAAATTGGAACTATTGGGAATTACCTCATCTTTCGATGAGCTATGCCCAACTTTTTGGTATGTACCAAGGTATTACTAACCCGTCTGCCACTCCCAATCATAAAGACTGGGCGTACGACTTGCATGCCTTATCCACGCCGCTAGCGTTCATCCTGGACCAGGATCAAATCCTCAATAAAAAAATTGAGAATTTTTAATAATAAAATAAACTCAAAAAAACGACACGAAACAATGAAAAAATATTTTATTTTTTTATAATTATTAAATTATCAAAGAACTTTAATAAAACTTTAAAGATGACTATTTCTTTTAAAGTACTATTATTTTATTTAAAAATTTTGGACTGTCAAGAATACTCGAAAAACGACAAAAAATTTTTGAAAAAATTTCTAATATTTCTATACTAGAATTAATTTTTTATTACTGCTGTGCGTGGGATTCTTCTTTACCCGCCGTAGGCGGGGTTTCACTCAGAATGACGCCCTTACCGATGTCATCCTGAGGGCAAAGCCCGAAGGATCCCATGGATTTCAGAAACAATCAGCAATCACTACTGTGCGTGGGATTCTTCGCTGACGCTCAGAATGACCGCAGGAGTTTGCTGTGCGTGGAATTCTTCTCGCTCAGAATGACGCGAGAGGACGTATTTTTTTAAAAAATTTTAAAAATTTTTAAGAAAAGCGGAAAAATTCTAAAAGAATTTTTCCGCTTTTTTCATTTTTAATATTTAAATAATCAATTTTATCTTTTTGCCCACTGAGGTGATTTTCGAGCTTTCTTTAATCCATATTTTTTTCTTTCCACCATTCGCGGATCACGAGTTAAATATCCAGCTCGACGCAAACGTTTTTTAAAATCCGAATTAAAAACTACTAAAGCTCTGCTAATTCCTAATCTTACTGCTTCTGCTTGAGCTGATAATCCTCCTCCTTTAACATTTGCCGTTAATCCAAATTTTCCCAAACATTTCATTTTTTCAAAAGGGGCTTCTATAATTGATTGCATTTTTTTAGAAGAAAAATAATTTTTATAATCTTTTCCATTAATTAAAATTTCTTTATTTTTAGTATATAAACGAACTCTCGCCACTGCTGTTTTTCGAGACCCTACCCCTTCATAATAAACGGTTTCTTTCTTTTTTTCATCTTTGGCAATCATTTTATCAATTTCTTTTTCGTTAGTTTCATTAATTTCATCATTATTTTCCGTATTTATATTTTCTTTTTCTTCTTTTATATTTTCTTTTTTTTCTTTTTCTTCTGATGTTAAAACTTTTTTTCTAGGCATAAATCTTTAAATTTTTTATTCTTTTTGACCTTAAACTATTTTTAGGAAGCATTCCCATTACGGCTTTTTTTAAAATTTCTGTGGGATCTTTTTCAAAAACTTGTTGTAAAGTTTTTTCTTTAAGATGACCAATGTAACCAGTATGGTGACGGTAAAGTTTTTGATTATATTTTTTACCAGTAAATTTCATTTTAGAAGCATTTTCAACAATAACCTTAACATCAGCCACTTTATTGGGCGCATATTGAGGATCATCCTTGCCTTGTAAAATTAAAGCAATTTTACTAGCTAATCTTCCCATTGATTGATTGGTAGCGTCAATTTTATATTCTTTCATAAATTTTAATTATCAAAAACAAATTCTACGACAGCTAAAGGTGCGCCATCGCGTTTTCGACGACGAGGACTTTTAATAATTCTTAAATATCCTCCTTTTCGATTTTTTAATTGAGGCGCGATATTGTAATACAATTCTTTGGCAGCTTCTTCTCCAATTCTACTTATTAATAATTTATAAGAAGCAAGGTTTTGTTTTTTAGCTAAAGTTGTTAATTTTTCTGTTTTTATTTTTATTTCTTTGGCTCTTGCTTCAGTTGTCTCAATTTTTTTATTAATAATTAAATTATCAATTAAACTCTTAAAAAAGAGATTGCGGTCGCCTTTGGTTCTTCCAAATTTTCTTCCTTTGTTTAAATGCCTCATATTTTTATTATTTCGATTTTTTATTTTTTGTTGTTTTCTTTTCTACTTTTATTGATTTTTTTTCTTCATTTTTTTTCGCTTTCGTTTCTTCTTTTGATTCTATTTTCAATTCTTTTTGATTTTCTAATTTATTTTCTTCAAAATTAATATTGCCAATTATTTTAAAATGTTCTTGCAAAATTTCTATTGCTTGCTTAAAAGCCATGCGTGGTAAAATAGTTCCATCTGTTTCTATATAAATTCTCAAACGATTATAATCAGTTCTTTCACCTACTCGCATATTTTCTACTTCATAATTTACCTTTTTGATAGGAGTAAAGATAGCATCTAAGCTAATTGTACCAATTGGCAATTTTTCTTTTTGACGCAATTCTGCTGGCATATAACCAATTCCTTCCTCTACGGTTAAAACCATTTCTAATTCAGCTTTTTTATCTGTTAAAGTAGCAATATGAACATCAGGAGTAACAATTTCAACATTAGAATTTTTTTCAATATCTTTAGCCGTTACCTCTCCTTCGCCTTTTTTGCGCAAAATTAAATTATGAGGACCTTCGGAAAATGTTTTTATTCTTATTTTTTTCAAATTTAAAATAATTTGAATAACATCTTCTTTAACGCCTTCAATAACCGAAAATTCATGAGAAACATCTTTTATTTTTGCAGTAGTAATAGCCGCTCCTTTTAAAGAAGATAAAATGGTTCTTCTTATTGCATTACCAATAGTTAATCCATAACCAGTATATAAATTTTCAATTTCAAAAATACCCTCTGTTTCAGTTTCTTTAATAATTTTTGGTTTGGTAGGAAAAATAAAACCTGTCATATTTTTATATATTTTTTATCGTGAATAAAATTCGACTATTTGTCTAAAGTCAAATGGCGGTAATTCTTTAGCCAAACTTGGCTCACCAATAACTTTAGCTTCTAATTTTTCCGGATTTAAAGTTAAATAATCCGGTAATTGAACCTTTTTTAATTTTTTAGACAAATCTTTAAAAGCTGATTTTTCTAAACTTTGAGAACGAATAGTAATAATATCACCTTTTTTAAGTTTGTAAGCAGGGACATCAATTTTTTTTCCGTTAACCAAAATGTGTCCATGACTCACCATCTGACGAGCCTCTCTTCGGGAAGAAGCAAATCCTAATCGAAAAATAATATTATCTAATCTTAATTCTAATTTTTTAAAAAATTCATCACTTGTTGAGGCTTTACTTTTTGCTGATTCATTAAAATATTTTTTCATCTGAGCTTCATTAACACCATAAGTTACTTTTACTTTTCTTACTTCTTCTAATTGACGGCCATATTCGGAAGTATTTTTTGTTTTTCTTTTTTTATGCATTCCAGGGGCATAAGGTTTTCTTAATAAAGCGCATTTTATTCCATAACAACGCTCGCCTTTCAAAAAAAGCTTTTCTCCTGCTCGACGACATTTTTTACATTTTGAATCTAATTTAACCATAATATAAAATTAAACTCGCCTTACTTTTGGCGGTCGACAACCACCATGAGGAACTGGAGTTACGTCTTTAATGCTAACAATGTTAAAGTCTTGAGCAATAAAACTTCGCAAAGCCGATTCACGACCAGCCCCTAAACCTTTTATATAAACTTTAAATTCTGGAATATGTAATTTTTTAATTTTTTGAGCAATAGACTCAGCTACTTTAGCAGCGGCAAAAGAAGTAGCTTTTTTGGGTCCTTTAAACTGAAGATGTCCTGCAGAAGACCATACTAAAACATTTCCCAAATGATCGGTTACAGTAATTTTTGTATTATTATAAGAAGAATAAATATAAATTTTCCCAAAAGGATAAATTCCCTTTTTGGTTATTTCTTTTGACTCGTTTTTTTTCAAAGCCGAATCAAGCTCATCTTTCTCTTTTAAAATATCTTCTTCTTTTTGATTAACAATTTTTTTCTTTCCCATATTATTTTAATAAATTATTTTAATTCCAACTTACGCTTACCACTACCAACTGTTTTTCTAACATTACCTCGCACTGTTCGAGAATTAGTTTTTGTTTTTTGACCACGAACAGGCAATTTTTTAGAATGTCTAATTCCTCTATAACAGTTAATATCTTTTAGGCGACGGACATTAGCTTGAATTTCTCTTTTTAAATCACCCTCTATTTTATAATTGTCTTCTATTATTTTTTGAATAGCGCTAATTTCTGTTACCGTTAAATCTTTTGTTTTTTTGTTTGGATTAATTTTCGCTTTTTCTAAAATTTTTAAAGCTGAGAAGCGACCAATTCCAAACAGAGAAGTTAATCCTATCCAAATTTGTTTATCGTCGGGTATATTAATATTATGAATTCTAGCCATATTTTTATCCTTGTCTTTGTTTATGTTTAGGATTTTTCTTGCAAATAACAAAAACGCGGTTTTCCCGCCTTACGATTTTGCAATCTCGACATATTTTTTTTACTGATGAATGTACTTTCATAATTTAAATTTTAAAGTTTTCTGTAAACAATACGACCTCTTTTATCGTCGTAAGGGCTTAATTCAACCACAACTCTATCTCCTACTAAAATACGAATATGATTTAATCGCAATTTTCCCGATAAATGCGCTAAAACTTCTCGACCATCATCCAGCTTTACTCTAAAAATAGCACTCGGCAAGGCTTCAGAAATAACACCTTCGTATTGATTATTTTTCATAAAAAATTTAACTATATTAATTTTTAAATATAATTTGATTATAAAAAGTTTTTTTTAATAGTCAACTCTATAAATTTTCATCAACCATTACTTGAATGCGATCGTTGTTTAAAGGCATAAACTTCAAAAAACTCGGCCAAATAAAAATATCAACTTTTTCTATTGTTTTATATTGTCTAAAGAAATCTTCTAATTCTTTAGTACTTTTACCACTTAATTGATTTTTAAATTCTGCTTCATTGACTTTATCTCGAAAAGTTAATTTCGCTAACACGGGAAAAGACAATAATTTTTTATCACTAAAATCAACTCGTGGCGCGCCATAATTAAAACTATATTTAAATAATTCTTTATCATTTAATTGAGAATTTTCTTGACGAGCCAAAATTTCAAATAATTTTTTTATATCATTTTCGTCAAACACTAAGCTTTTTAAAACAACTTTAGCGCTTAATTCAAATTCATCTGCTTTTTCACCAATTTTAGGAGTAGTAGTAGATTCTACCAAAATTAATTGCTTGGCATCATCTAAAACAACTGCTGTTGGAGGAATTTTAGATTTTAATTCTTCATTTAAAGAAACAAAAGCGATATCTAAAATTTTTTGTTTAGCTTTATTAACATCTGATTGACCTACTATTTTTGTTTCACCAATATAACCACCAGTCATTGGCTTAAGTGATTCACCATAAAATGTTTCATAACGAGGCGTTCCTTGAAACCCCGGAATAGTAAACTTCGTTGGACCAATATTATAACTCTCTCCGGGCTTATCGGCAACAACTTCAGCATCAATATAAGAAGGAATGATTTTGCCATTTTCTATTTTTGCGCCGGGAACAACCACTTTATCAATTAAACGAAAAATTTTTCCATCTGGACTCATAAATCGAGTGGTGGCGACTAATGTTTGTGAACTGGAATTATAGGCATTATAAATTCTTATTACTCCTTTTGCTTTTGATTCTATATTTTTAACTTCTGTTGTTTTAAAGGTTTGACTAATATTACGGCTCAATTCAAAGTATTCTAAAGGAATAACTAAATTGTTTTCATCAATTGGCAACATTTTTTTTGTCAAAGGATCTTTAAAACTATTTTCATCAATTTTTTCAATATTGGTATTAGCAATTACTGGCAATTCTTTTTCCCAATTATATTTATTAGAAATAATACTAACTTTAGCGTTAGCTAAAAAGTAAATAAAAATAAAAGCAAAAACAAAAACAATTCCTATTCCCCATAAAATAATTCGTCCTAATTTACTAAAATGAATTTTTTTCCTTTCTGGCTTTATTCGTTTCATTTCTCTTTCGGAAATTTCTATTTCATTAAATTGCTCTTGTTTAAAATAATCCGTAAAAAATTTTTTATCAGAGGTTTTATTAAAATTTTTTATCTCTTCTTTTTTTTCTTTTGACATCGGCTTTTCTTTGTCTGCTCTCTCTCTATTTTTTTCTACTTTATTTTTTTCTTCCTCAAAATTAATTTCATTTTCTTCTTTATTTTCTTTAACAAATTCAACTGATTTTTTAAAATTATCTTTAGTTGTTTTCTTAATTAGATTGTTTCTTTTTTGAGGTGGTCTAATATCGCCTAAAAAAACTTTATCATTCATTTTCGGCCGACTTAAATTTGCTAACTTTACAGTTTTAATATCTAAATCTTTAGCCATCAACAAAACTTCTTCAATATCACTATTAATATAAAGAGTTTTGTTTGCCGAAGTAGCTTCTCGTTTTATTAAGCGAAAATTTAAAATCGATTCACTAATTTTGGCATTTTCCGGAATAATCAAAATGATGTTGTCGTTTGAGGAATTTATTATTTTTTCCACAACATCAGATACCGAATCATTAATATCAATGTAAATATTTTCTGCTTTCATTTTATTTATTTTATTTATTAATTTGTTTTAATAAATTTTTATTTAACCACTTTATTCGACGTTTTAAAATTTTATTCATTTCTTCATACTTGTTTTCATTAATAAGAAAAGCGGAATTTAAATTAATAATTGCCGTATTGGATATCTTATTTTTATTATAATTTATTATTTCTATATTTAAATCTTTTATTAATTCTGAAGTAGGATAAAATTTAATATTTATTTTATTACCATAAGTTAATTGTAACCATTTTTGTTTCTCTAACAACTCTAAAAGAAAAGGAAATTCTTGCAATTCACCACTTAAATAAATAGTTTCAATATTTTCTTTTTGAGGCACGTCTTTTAAAACTAAAATTATTCCTTCCACTAATAATTTTAATTCTTTTTCTAATAATTTTTTAAACCAATCAAAGGCGTTTTTACTTAATTTATTTTCTTGATAATCTCTTATTAAATCTTTGGCAATCTTGTCAGAAACAGAAAGTTTTTTACTAATTACTTTTTCTAAATTTATTTTCCCCCAATTAAAATGCTTAAAAGAATTTAAATAATTTCCCATAATTCCAACACCCGTTGAATACAAACCAATATTCACTAATAATATTTTTTCTCCTTTGTTTATTAAAGAAAAATTTTTATCAAAAAGCAAATTTTTTTCAGCGCAAACCAATAATTCTCCTTTTCCCGATTCTAAAATGTTCTTTATTGTTTCCCAAAACAAATAATATAAATAGGTATTTTCTAAACAAAAAGACATTGTTTTTCCTCTAAAACCAATGGGGTTTAAAATTTTTTTATCATCAATTTTTGGTTCACTAATTTTTGCTTCAACCAATACCACGTCCCACTCCGGAATTTTTAATTGTTGAGCAACATACATCCGCTCTTTATCATATAATCGCCAAACTAAATTTAAAATAATATTTTCTAAATCATCATTATCAATAGGAATCAAAGGGTTTTCTCTAATAACCGAGAGTCTTGTTTTGGTTGATTTAGCAAATGGTTCTTCTAAACAAATTATTAATAAACTTTTTTTTGAAACTTTTTTAATCAATTCCGTTAATTTTTCTACAAAATCTTCTTCACCAAATCCTTCTTCGGTATAATTAAACCATTGCCAATATTTATCTATTTTTATTTTTCTAAAATCAAAATTTACTGAAGCAAAAATTGCATCAATCTCGTTTAAACTACCAAAAAAACAAAATACCGAATTCCAATTTTTATTAAAAATGCTGAATAAATTCATTTGGCTTCTATAATATATTATAAATATATTATACTCCTTTTTATTTTATTCTAAAATAGCCTTGATTCTTCTTACCCCCGAAGAAACTGCTTCTTCTTTTATAATTTTAAAATAACCCAAAACATTAGTATTAATTACATGAGGCCCACCACAAATTTCTTTAGAATAAGCCGTCTTCAAATTATTTTCTTCTCCGCCGATAAAATAAACACTCACCCTTTCTCCATATTTATCTTCAAAAAGTCCAATTGCTCCTAATTCTTTGGCTTCTTTTAAACTCATCTCTTTTTTAATTACTGACAAATTTTCTTGAATTTTTTCATTAACAATTTCTTCTATTTTTTTTAATTGTTCAGCTGTCGGTTTTTTAGAACAGGAATAATCAAATCGCAAACGTTCTTCATTAATATTACTACCTCTCTGCTCAACTTCTTCACCCAAAACATCTCTTAATGCCCGATGCAAAAGATGTGTGGCGGTGTGATATTTTATTGCTTTTTCGGAATGAGTTGTTAATCCCCCCTTAAACATTCCCGATGAAGCTGTTCGCGATAATTCTTGATGTTTTTTAAATTCTTCTTCAAATTCTTTTTCATCAAACCTGATGTCTTTTTCTTTTATTATTTCTTTAATTAATTCTAAAGGAAAACCATAGCTTTGATATAAATCAAAAGCTTGTTTGCCAGAAAAAGATTTTTGATTTTCAACTATTTTTTCTAAAATATTCATTCCTTTTAATAAAGTTTTACTAAATTTTTCTTCTTCTTTAACTAATTGTTCCTCAATAAAATCTTTATTTTCTTTAATTAAAGGATAAACATTGCCATAAATTTCTATTACGGGCGCCAGCATTTTAAAAGAAAAAATTTCTTTAATCTCTAACAAACGTCCGAAACGCACTGCTCTTCTAATCAATCTTCTTAAAACATAACCTCGTTCAACATTAGAAGGCTCTAATTTTTCTGACAAAAGAAAAATAGCTGCTTTTAAATGGTCGGCAATAATTCGAAATTCTCTTGGATAATTTTCGTATTTCTTTTTACTAATTAATTCTAATTGTTTTATCAACGGCAAAAAAAGTTCTGTTTCAAAAACCGATGGCAGATGATTAATCACCGCTAATGTCCGTTCTAATCCCATTCCCGTATCAACATTTTTTTGTTGAAGTAATTCAAAATTTCCTTCTTTGGTTTTGTTATAAGTCATAAAAACATTATTCCAAATTTCTACCCAATTATTATTTTGCGGATCAAAAACTTCTGGCGCTTTGCTTTCGCCTACCCAATAAAATATTTCTGTATCCGGACCACAAGGACCAGCATCATTAATGGGACCCCACCAATTATCTTTTTTTCCTAAAAAAGCGATGCGATTTTTAGCAATCCCTAAATTTTCCCAAATTTGAGCTGATTCTTCATCGCGCGAAAATTGCTTATCATTTCCAAAACACGTTATCGCTAATTTATCTTTATCTAAATTTAACCAATCTTTGGCTGTTAAAAATTCGTAACTCCATTCTATTGCTTCTTTTTTAAAATAATCACCCAATGACCAGTTGCCCAACATTTCAAAAAAGGTTAAATGCGCAATATCTCCAACTTTTTCAATATCATCTGTTCTTAAACATTCTTGAATTTTACACAAACGAGAACCGGCTGGATGTTTTTCTCCTAATAAAAAAGGAATTAGAGAGTGCATTCCGGCTGTTGTAAAAAGTACCGTTGGATCATTTTCGGGAATTAAAGATGAAGATGGTAAAATTTTATGCTCTCGTTCTTCAAAAAATTTTAAAAATTTTTCTCTTAATTCATTAGCTGTCATATAATAAATATTAAATACAAATCTTAAAATTTCAAATTTTTTAATTTAAAAAAACGAAAAACGAAAAACGAATAGAAGCGGCGGCGAAGTTTTTTAAAACTTCGCCGCCGCCTAACTATCATTTTTAATAGATTGTTTTAATAAATAAAAAATTTTTAAAATAAGTATTTATTAGTCTGATTTTAAATATAATCTCTCACCGATGTCATCCTGAGTGAAGCCCCGCTTACCGATAGGCAGGAATCCCACGCACAGCAGTGATAGTTGTATATTTCTTGAAAGCCGTGGGATTCTTCTTTACCCGCCGTAGGCGGGACTGCGTTCAGGATGACGCTAAAAAAACAGCTGTCATTCTGAGCGTAGCGAAGAATCCCATCCACAGTAATGATTGCTGATTATTGCTGAAAGACATGGGATCCTTCGCCTGCCTGCCGGCAGGCAGGGGTTGAAACCCTCAGGATGACATTAAACAAACGGTGGCGGCGAAAGCCAAAGGCTTTCGCCGCCACACAATTTTATCAATCATTCTTTTAAAATAAAAATAGCCCCTTCAACCCGGAGGCAATTAAATCTCGCAAACAAAATGCGAGCTCAAGAATTTTCTAAGGCTAGTCCACAATAACAAGCGGACAAAATAACCCAGTTTCCACCAAGTTACCCTTAAAAAAATTCCCTATAGGCTATTAATTGGGTTAAAAAATAACGCCAATTGCCCCCAGGTTGAAAAGGCCATTTACACAATTTCCTTTTTTTAAGAACAAGGTTATTATAACATAGAATAATATATATGTCAATAGTTTAACTATTTTAATTAACAACCTTATTGCAATTAAATTTTACTAATTTTTGAAAGAAAAATTAACATCTGATTATATAAATAATAATAACTTTTGTCAAATTATTAACTGTGGATAACTAAATTAATTAAAATATTTTTCCAATTACGTTTTCGGCTTCAGACAAACTCGTAATGCCAGTTAAAATTTTCAAAACAGCATCGTCTTCCATTGTTGTCATTCCTTTTTTTAAAGCCAAATCTTTAATTTCATTAGCGTTCGGAATTTTATCATCACGAGAAATCAAATCTTGAATATCTCTATCAACTACTAATAATTCCGCTACTGCCACTCGCCCTTTATAACCCGTGCCATTACATTCATTACAACCTTTTGATTTATAAAAAGTTATTTTATTGCCTAAATTTGGTTTTTTTACTCTCTCGGGCATTTTAGCCATCATTGATTTTATTTTTTCGGATTGTTCTGGCGTCGCCTCAACCTCTTCTTTACAATGAACACATAATTTTCTTAATAATCGTTGAGCAATAATTAAATTTAAAGCAGGCGCCAAAATCGCTGATTGAACTTTCATATCCAGCAACCGCGGAATAGCTCCACAAGCGTCATTAGTATGAAGAGTAGAAAAAACAATATGTCCAGTTAAAGCCGCGTTCATTGCAATTTCTGCTGTTTCATTGTCTCGAATTTCTCCAATTAAAATAACATCGGGGTCTTGTCGTAGAATAGAGCGTAAACCACTAGCAAAAGTATAATCTCTAGTTAAATTTACTTGAGTTTGAGTAATTCCTTCTAAATGATATTCTATTGGGTCCTCAATAGTAATAATTTTAATTTCGGGATTATAAATTTTCTGTAAAAAAGCGTATAAAGTAGTTGTCTTACCAGAACCAGTGGGACCGGTATTTAAAATCAAACCATTAGGACGAGCAATTTGTTCTTCAATAACGGCTAAATCATCTTCTCTAAATCCTAAATCTTTTAAATCCAATTTAATTTTTCGCGGATCTAATAAACGCATAACGATTGTTTCCCCGTAAGCGCTCGGAATAATAGAAACACGCACTTCAATATCCGCTTCATCTGTTTTAATGGTAAAACGACCATCTTGAGGCGAAGTGTGAATATTTATTTTCATTCCTCCTAATAATTTAATTCGAGAAAGAATAGAACGATAATAATGCTCTGAAATATCAGATATGTCTTGAAGAACGCCATCTAATCGATAACGCAATCTTACGGCCATTTCTTCTGGTTCAATGTGAATATCAGAAGCATCCATTTTTAAAGCGCCGGCTAAAATAATTTCAAAAATTTGAGAAATATAAGGACTCTCAAAGCTTTTTATTTTTTCTTTCAAAATAGCAATATTTTTAATTTCTTGAAATAATTGAGCTAATTGTTCCTTATTAATCTCTAATCCACCTGTAATATTTTTTTTTCGACCAGTGATAAACTGATACCCCTTCCATAAATTTTCCAAAGAATTAAGAGAAACAATAAAAATTTGCACCTTATAACCTTGATTTTTTAAATTATTAATAATTTGCTGAGTCGCTTCTAAAGCCGGATTTTTACAAGCTAAAAAAACTTCTCTTTGTTGTGAATTAAATGGCACACACAAAGCTCTTCGCGATTCTTCTTCACTAATTAAAGATAATGGCTGAGTTTGCGGCGCAAATCTAGTCAAATCAATATATTCTAAATTCAAATTTTCCGCTAATCTTTTAGCTTCTCTTTCTTCAGCTGATTCTTTAACAGTAGATAATATTTCTTCTAATTTTTTTTCTTTATCATCGTTTTCCATATTTTTCTAAATTATATTTTCATAAAGCAAATCTATTTTTTGAATAAGTTTTGACGAAATTCCCCAAATAGTACCGTTTTTATTGCTCGTCAATAAAAAATTATCAAAATCAAAATTTTCTTCAAAAATATTAATTTTATCTCTATCATCAATTTCGGCAAAATAAATTTTTGAACCACTTTGAATAATTAAATGCTCGCTATCACTATACCATCCTATTTTTTCATTACTATTTTTTGTTTTAGTAATTAAAATATTGTCACCTTTTTTTCTTAAAACATCACCGCTATTAATATCGGTTAAAAATTCCACTCGCAATTCATTTTTATCATTAATATAAGCTAATTTTCTATTATCTGGCGAAAAGGAAAAATTAAAAACATTTTCTTTTTTTTCTATATCTTCCCCGGCTTTAAATAAATATAAAACATTATCATCAAATAAAAGAGCAATCTGATTGCTATGAGAAATATCCGCTTTTTTAATAGCAATATCTTTTTTCAACTCAATGATTCCTAATGGGGTAGAATTATCAAGAATTAAATTATAACCAAAAACCGAACCGTTATAATCTAACCAAAAAAGAGAATAATCTCTAATAAAAAAATCCAAAACATTAGTAACTTTTTTTATCGCCTCATTCTTATCAAAATCGATAAAATATAAATCTTTTCCGCTTAAAACAATATACTTATTTTCAATATTGGGATAAAAAACTATTTTTTGAATAGGATTTTTCAATTTAAAAGTATCGGCTATTTCGCTGGATAAATTAATTAAGTTTTCAGGATTAATTCTTTGCCAAAGATAATAAGTTTTAATTTTATTTTTAGTTAAATCAAAAATAATTTCGTTTCCATCAGAATCATTGATTTTTAAATTAGGAATTAAATTAAGATTTTCTTTTTTGGCTAATTTTTGACGATAAATTTCCACATCGGAATTAGAAGAAGAATTGGTATTTTTATTTAAATAATTATGAATTTTTAAAATAGCATTTGTTGTTGTGGCTGATTCTTTTATTTGAACGATAATTTCTTTATTATTATTCAATGGCAAAAAATCAACAACGTCCTCAGTTATTATTTTAGGAGTTGTTGTTTCTGTTGTGATGGTTGCTATTTTATAAATATCCGTTATCAATGGATTTTGAGGCAAAAGAACAACAGAGAAAAATGTTGTCACCATTTGCGATTTAACTTCAACATTTTTTTGCCAAGAAAAATAATTATTCTTTTTAACCTCTATTTGATGGATATCCGGTAATAAATTAGACAAAAAAATGCCACTATTAAGCAATCCGGGGGTAGCATTTTCTAAAAATTCACCATCAAGATAAATTTGAGGTTTGGAAACATTTGTTTTAAGATATAATCCACCAGTTAACACTAATTCCCTTTTTTCTTTATCAAAACGATAACCCCACGAATAAGCTACTATCAATGAGCTAATGATTATAAAAACAAAAACAGCTACATAAAAAATTACTCGTCTTGTTTTTTTATGCATATAATAAGTATACACAATAAAAATTTAAAAATCAAAATAATAGACAACACTTAACTCGTGTGGCTCGTATCATCCTGAGGGCCTTCAGCCCGCGAAGGATCCCATAACTTTCAATATTGTGCAACTATTGCTGCTGTTTTTTTAGTGTCATCCTGAACGTAGTGAAGGATCCCTCGGCTTTTAGCATTGTGCAACTATCACTGCTGTTT
>JAAZHW010000036.1 GCA_012510515.1 Parcubacteria group bacterium | reverse complement strand
GATTATAATTATATTATATGTTGTATTTTATTGATGGTGAGCCAACATTTTTTACTTCTAAATACTTAGTTTTAAAAAGTGATAATTTAGCTTTTAAAATTTTTGTTAATCAGCAAACCTTAAATCAACTTCAAAAAGAAAATTCAAAACAAAAAATTAGAATTTTTGTGTATTTAAATGTAAAAGAAGACGCTTTAGAGCTTTATGGTTTTATCAAAAAAGAAGAACTAGAATTTTTTGAATTATTAAACTCAGTGGCCGGCGTTGGTCCTAAATCAGCCCTAGCTTTAATCGGTCAAAATGAAGTAGAAAATTTAAAAGCTGCAATTTTAAGTAATAAAATTGAGGTGTTGACCAAAACTTCGGGTATCGGAAGAAAAACAGCGGAAAGAATTATTTTAGAATTAAAATCAAAAATAACGGCTCAAGAAGATATTATTGAAGGATTAGATTCGGATATAGAATTAGAAGATGCTTTATTGGATTTAGGTTATCAAAGGGCTACAATTAAAAAAATTTTAAAACAAATTCCCGATAAAAAAGCACCACTAAACGAAAGATTAAAAATTGCTTTAAAATTATTAAGTGATAAAAAAAACAATGATTAAAAAATTTTTAAAAAAAATTATACCTAAAGAAATTATAAATTGGTATCATTATCTTGTTGTATTTTTAGCCGCTGTTTATTATCGTTTTCCCTCAAAAAAATTAATCGTTATTGGCATTACAGGAACAAAGGGAAAAACAACCGTTGCCGAATTACTTAATCATTTTTTAGAATCTTATGGCAAAAAAACTGCCATGATTAATTCTATTCGTTTTAAGATTGATCAAGAAACAAAAGCTAATAATTTAAAAATGACAATGCCCGGTCGTTTTTTTATTCAAAAATTTTTAGCTGAGAGCAAAAAGAAAAAATGTTATTATGTGATTTTAGAAGTTACTTCGGAAGGTATAAAACAATATCGTCATAAATTTATTGATTTTGATATGGCTATTTTTACTAATTTACAGCCAGAACATTTAGAAGCACATGATGGTTCGATGGATAAATATTGTGCTGCTAAAGAAAAACTTTTTGCCGCTTTAAACCAACCCCAAAAAAATATTCCCATTAAAAATAAAATAGGGAAAATAGATTGTTATGTAAAAAAAAGAATAGTGGTAAATCTTGATGATGATTACAGTGAACGTTTTTTAAAATATTTTGCTGATGAAAAATATGCCTTTGCTCTTAAAGAAAATTCTTTTCAAAAAGAATGCGCAAAAAATTTAACTAAAATTTTTAAACCGGAAAATTATAGTTTATCAGCTAATGGTATTAATTTTAAGTTAGAAAATTTAGATTTTTTTTCGCCATTAAAAGGAGAATTTAATTTAAAAGATTTACTGGCGGCTATTAGCGCGGCTTATGCTTTTGGTGTTTCTTTGCCAATAATTCGTGATGCTGTGACTAAATTTAATGGAATTCCCGGTCGTTTTGAAGAAATTGATGAAGGGCAAAATTTTAAAGTTTTTGTTGATTTTGCTCACACCCCCGATTCTCTAATGGCAGTTTATGAAACAATTAAAAATCAAATTATAGCTAATACTGATGGACAATTGATTTGTGTATTAGG
>JAAZHW010000035.1 GCA_012510515.1 Parcubacteria group bacterium | reverse complement strand
ATCATCGCAAAAACCCCTGTAACAATAGTATTAATTATTGTAACGCCAATTCCTAATTGAAGTAAAGCGGTTAAAAAACCAAAGATCAAAATAATCCATCTAGTAAGAGAGGATAAAAAATTAGAGGCGTAAAGACTAGCGCCTTTAATTGTTCCTTTTACTAATGAAGCAGCAAAATCAGCCACAATAATAGTCGCCAACATAACAACAATAGCAATAACGATATTAGGTATATATATTACTACGTCTTGTAAAAATGAACTGATGGCGTCTAATTTTAAAATATCAGCTGCTGCCAAAAGAAAAATTAAAATAATAAACCAACGAACAACTTCACCTAAAAATTTTCCGGAATTTAATTGCCAACCAGCTCGTTCACAAAATTTATCAACACCTACTTTTGCTAATAGTTTATCTAATTTAATAGCATTAATAAGCTTGGATACCAAAGCTGCTAAACCAGCGGCAAGTATTAAACCAATTAAAAATATAATAAGGGCGCCTAAAAAATTAGGAAGAAAATTAACAAAAGCACCCCACCAATTTTGAAATGAGGCTACTAAAATATCAGCCCAAGATTGAACAATCATATAATTTATTTTTTATTAATTTTTATTCGACCTTTTATTTATTCGACCTTTTATTTATTATATACAAAAAATCTTATTTTTGACAAGTTTTTTATGATTCTAATATAAATGACTAAAAATTAAAAAATGGGATTTAATGGTTTTTTGTTATTTAAAACATTGATAATATTTTTAGCAGCCATCTCTGCCATTTTAGAACGTGTTTCTATACTAGCCGAAGCAATATGAGGCAATAAAACAGTATTAGATAATTTAATCAATTCGGGGTTTATTTGAGGTTCAAATTCATAAACATCTAAAGCCGCCCCAGCTATTATTTTCTTTTTTAAGGCGTTAGCTAAATCACTTTCTTTAATCACCGCTCCTCGAGAAGTATTAATTATATAAGAAGTTGGCTTCATTTTTTTAAATTCTTTTAAGGTAAACAAATGTTTTGTTTGCGGCGTTAATGGTACGTGAATACTAATAAAATCAGATTGCTTTAATAACGATTCAAACGAAACATATTTAATGCCTAATTCTTTTTCTAAATTTTTATTTCGTATAGCATCAAAATAAATAATTTTTAATCCAAAACCATCACGCATTCTTTTAGCCACCTCCCCTCCAATTCTTCCTAAACCAACAATTCCCAATGTTTTATTTCTCATATCAGTTCCTAAAAAAAGCATCGGCTCCCATCCTCTAAATTTGTTTTGACGCACAAATTCATCAGCTTCAACTATTTTTTGAGCAATAGCAAAAATCAAACCAATAGTATGTTCCGCCACTGTTTCAGTTAAAACACCCGGGGTATTAGTAGCATAAATTTTTCTTGTTTTAAAATCATTAATATTAAAATTATCATAACCAACAGCATAATTAGCCACTATTTTTAATTGAGGACCGGCAGCATCTAAAATTTCGCCATCGATTTTATCTGTTAAAAGAGATAAAATAGCATCGGCTCCCTTAACAAACTTTTTTAATTCTTCTTTGGTCAATATCCGATCATAAGGATTAATTTTTAATTGAAAACCGGCTTTTTGTAATAAATTAATACCAGCGTCGGGTATTTTTCGAGTAATAACAACTTTAAAATTATTTTCTTTTTTATTTTTCATATTTTTATATTTCTTTATTTTTATTTTGAATCAAATTATTTCGACTTTTTACTTTTTTAATTTTTCTATAAATATAATAACACAATAATATAATAATTACAATTAAAATAAGATAATCAAATCTTCTAAAATAACCTTCTAAAACATTCCAGTGTTCACCAAAATAAAAACCAATATAAGCTAAAAGATAAGACCAAATTAGTGATCCCCAAAAAGTCAAAAAACTAAATTTTCCTAAAGAAACTTTAAAAACTCCTGCTGGAAAAGAAATAAAAGTTCTTACAACAGGAAGCAATCGAGCAATTAAAGCTGATTTTATTCCATATTTATTAAAAAATTTTTCCGCATTAATATAATCATCAGCAAATATTTTTGATTTAAGAAAAAATTTTTTTACTCCACTTCCAATTTTAAAAGCAATTCCATAAGAAATTAAAGAACCTACTAAATTACCCAAAGCTCCAACAATAGCTAAAATTGATAAATTAAATTCTCCTTGATTGGCTAAAAATCCCGAAAAAGGCATTATCACTTCTGAAGGAATTGGAATATTACAACTTTCCAAAGCCATTAAAATAAAAACCCCCAAATAACCAGTTTGAGAAATAAAATCTAAAATAAAATTAGCAATAGCAGAAAAAATTGTTTCAATCATAAAAATTATTTTTTAACTTTTTAAAAATTTTATAGCTTCGTTGGGATCAATAACGGTTATTTCAATTCCCGTAGAAAGTTCAAACCCCGCTGAAATAGAAATTTTAGGAATAATTTCAATATGCCAATGATAACAATTATATTTATTTTCTTCAACTGTAGGAGCAGTATGAATAAATAAATTAAAATCTGGATTGTTTAATTTTTTCTTCAAAATTTTTAATGTTTTTTCTAAAACAATAGCAATAGAATTAATAATTTCTTTGGGTGTTTCTTCAAAATGAGAAATATGTTTTATTGGAATAATTCTAATAGCAAATGGCTCTACAGAAATAAAAGGACTAAAAGCCATAACATTTTTTTCTTTAATTAAAATTCTCTTTTTTTCTTTTAATTCAAAATTGTTTATTTCGCAATGGACACAGGAATGGTTTTTTCGCCAATAATTATAGCTACTAATTAAAGAGTGTTTAAGACGAGATGGTATAACAGGAATAGCTATAATTTGTAAATGCGGATGATAAACAGAAGCACCGGCAAGCTTTCCCCAATTATGAAAAATGGAAATATATTGAATTTTTTTATCTTGAGCAATTTGACAATAACGTTCTTGAAGCGCTTCTAAAATAATTGCTAATTCTTTACTAGAATAATCCGCCAATAATTTATAGTGATCTTTTAATACGAGTAATTCATGATAACCATAACCACCAATTACCTTATAAGGACCAACTTTTTTTTCGGTGATAAAATTATGATTTGGTTGAAAAGCCGGATATTTATTTTCAAAAATTTGCAAAAACCAATTTTTTTTATTAGGCAAATATTTTATTAAAACGGGCGACTTGTTACCACTTTTTTGAAGATTTTCAAATGGACAATTTTTTTTGGGAACAACAATTCTTTTTTGATTTTTTATAATTAACTCTTCTGGTTTTTTAACTCGCCTTGAAGCAATGGCTACCCAATCTTTTGAAGATGGGTTTTGTCTTAATTCAGAAACATATTCTTTTACCAAATGATTTTTAGATTGTTGAAAATTTTTTGAATAATTTTTTTTCTTTTGTTTCATTGTTTAAATTTAAAATTAGTCTATTTTATATTTTTTTCGCCAAATATTTAATTTAATCTTTATTACTTCCGATAGCACTTTAAAATAGGAACTAGCTTTCACTTTAGAATTAGGATCATTAATCCAGCGTACGCCAACTTCTTTTATTTTGAAACCCATTAATCGAGCTAATGTTAGAATTTCAATATCAAAACCCCAACCGCTAATTGTTAATTGAGGAAAAATTTTTAAAGCAGCTTCTTCAGTAAAAGCTTTAAAGCCACATTGAGTATCTTTAATTCCCGGCACTAATAAAATTCTAATTACTAAATTTCCCATTCGTCCTAAAATTTGACGGTAAAAAGGCTGTTTCACAGCTAATTCAGAATCTTTAACCGAACGAGAACCAATTACAACATTATATCCTTGTTTAAAATAAGGAAAAAATTTTTCTACTTGATCAATAGAAGTAGAATTATCAGCATCAGTAAATAAACGAATATTTCCTTTGGCTGCTAACATCCCTTGAGCCACCACACCCCCTTTTCCTTTATTTTTTTTATTATCAATTAAATTAAGATTTTTGATTACTTTTTGCAAATTAGTAACTACTTCGGCTGTTTTATCTTTTGAACCATCATTAACAACAATAATTTCGTAAGAAAATTCTACTTGTGATAAATATTTATCTATGTCCAAAAGAGTCTTAGGAATTCGTTCTGCTTCATTATAAGCCGGAATAATTATTGAAAGAAAAGGTTTGGCCATATAAAATAGTATAACATAAAAAATCTAAATCTCAAATAGAAAAGCGGCAAAAATTTCAAAGAAATTTTTGCCGCTTATTTTTTACTAATTTATAATCAATTTTTATTTCGCCACCGAAAAATTTAAAGATTGCTGTAATTCATCATCTAAATATAATTGGACTTTATACTGACCAGATTCTTCAGGAACAACAAAGCAACACATACCAAAATCCCCTTCACCTGTTTGAATATTTTTTTCCCAATCAACATCCTCAGCTACAATATTATTATCTTCGTCGACAATTTTAAAAGAAATTTCTCTATTCTCATTTGTTCTTACTTTTCCCATAATTCCCATCCACTCTCCTTTTTTAAAAACAGTTTTTTCTTCCCCCTCCATTCCTTCATAAATTTTTGACCCAACTGGAAAACCTTCTAAATGAGCAGAAATAATTCGCTCACCTGTACTTTCTTGGGCTTTTTTATAATCTGAATAATAAGCATATAAAACGAATCCCAAAATCAACAAGAGAATAATAATGATTATAATTAGAAGTTTATTATTTTTCTTCATATATTTATATTATATCATTTTTTATAAAAAAAATCAAGGGTTTACCCTATTTAATCTTTATTATAAAATAAAATAGATTATTTGATTCTAGTTAAATAAGAATCTAAAATGATAGCAGCAGCCTGACTATCAAAATGATTTTTTAAATCTTTTCTGGATAATTTATTTTTAGAATTATTTTTATTAAAACTTCTTTGAATATTTTTTGCTGCCTCAGTAGAAAAAACTTCATTTTCAAAAACAATTTCTACCTTAACTAATTCTTTAATTTTTTCGGCAAATTTTCTAATTTTTTGACACTTTGGATTTTCTTTAAAATCAAAAGACAAAGGCAATCCTACCACTATTTTTTTAACGTCTTTTTCCTGACAAATTTTAGCAATATCCTCTAAAACTTGTTTTTCTGTTTTTCCAATAATAGGTTTTAAAATCAAAGGAATTTTTAAATTTTCATCAGCTATTGCTAATCCCACTCTTTTTTCTCCATAGTCAACTGCTAAAATATTGGCCATTTTTGTTTATTGAGTTAAAATTTTAGGACCGCGCTCTGTAATAGCTATAGTATGTTCAAAATGAGCAGCCAAACAACCAGTTCGAGTTACAAAACTACCATCAGGCATCTCAATAACATCTGAGGTGTTTTCGGCTACCATTGGCTCAATGGCAATTACCAATCCTTCTTTTAGTTTTAATCCTTTATGCGGAATGCCATAATTTAAAACGTCTGGATCTTCATGAGGAGCATAACCAACACCATGACCAGTTAAAACTTTAATAACATAAAAATTTTTAGAATGAACAAAATTTTCAATTGCAAAACCAATATCGCCCAAAGTATTTCCTACTTGAGCAGTTTTTATGGCTAAATCTAAAGCTTGTTTAGTGGTTGAAATTAATTTTTGAGCCAGTGGAGAAATTCGTCCTACTCCCACTGTAATTGCCATATCGGTAAATAATCCTTTGTACTGCATTCCTAAGTCTAATTTTACCAAATCTCCATTTTGTAATATATAATTTCCCGGCAAACCATGAACAACAGTATTGTTAATCGAAACACATAAAGCCGCTGGGAATGGTTTTTGACTAAAATCTGGTTGATAATTTTTAAAAGCTGGAATTCCGCCACATTTCAAAATAGAATTTTCCGCTAACCAATCTAATTCTCTAGTTGAAACACCTTCTTTAGTTTTTTTAGCAACATCGTGAATAATTTTTGAAAGCAAACGACCTCCTTCTTTAATTCTTTCAATTTCTTCTTCGGTTTTTAATTTAATCATTTTATAAAAAATTGATTTAAAAAAATTTGGCCTTTTTTAATTCTTCTAAAATATTTTGAGTAACCACATCGGGCAAAGGCTCGCCATCTATTTCAATAATTTGATAATTATTTTTTTTAAAATAATCGATTACGGGTTTTGTTCTATTTTCATATTCCACTATTCTTGTTTTAATAGTTTCCACTTCATCGAGCACGCCGCGATTAACAATTTCTCCACCACACAAAGGACAAAACCTCCACATTTCTGTCTCAAAAGAATAAACAACTGGATAACCGCATTGTTTACAAATTCGACGATGACTATTACGAAAAATAGTAGTTTTGGCTTTTAAATTTATAAGAATAACAATAATATTTTCTTTACCATAAATGCTTTCCCAATAAGGAATTT
>JAAZHW010000034.1 GCA_012510515.1 Parcubacteria group bacterium | reverse complement strand
GCTGAAATCCGTGGGATCCTTCGCCTGCCTGCCGGTAGGCAGGGGCTGAAGCCCTCAGGATGACGCTAGAAAAACAAGCAGTCATTCTTAGAAAGCCTTGTCTGTTTGGCGGGCAGGTTTACCCGCCATAGAAAAGTGAAAAATCATAGCTTTCAGCAATAATCAGCAATTATTTTATTATTTTAATTATATTTTAAAGTAACTTTTTTTGCTCCCCTTTCTTGCTTAAGTTATAAAGATTTAAATGTTTATAGCCAGCATCACTTACCATTCTTCCACGGGATGTTCTTTCTAAAAGACCTAATTGCATCAAATATGGCTCATAAACTTCTTCAATGGTATCTTCTTCTTCGTTGGTGGCAGCTGCTAAAGCTTTTATTCCCACTGGCCCCCCATTAAAGTTGTCAATAATAACTTCTAAAATTTTTCTATCAGTGGCTTCCAATCCCCATTCATCAATATCAAACAGTTCTAAAGTTTTTTGAGCAATTTTTACATCAATTTCTTCTTTTGCTTCAATCGTAGCTAAATCGCGACTCCGTTTTAATAAACGATTGGCAACACGTGGCGTAGCTCGACTTGCTTTAGCTAAAACCTCTGTAGCTTCATCAGAAATTTTAATATTTAAAAGTTTGGCGTTATTTTTTAAAATTTTTTTAATATCTTCTATCTCATAAAAATTTAATTTAAAAATAGCTCCAAAACGAGAACGTAAGGGACTTGATAATAATCCTATTCTTGTTGTAGCGCCAATTAAAGTAAAAGCCGGTAAATCTAATTGAACAGTTCTGGTTGAAGAACGTTTACCTAAAACTAAATTTAAAACACGTGATTCCATCGCTGAATACAAAACCTCTTCAATCATTTTATTTAAACGATGAATCTCATCAATAAATAAAAAATCACCTTCTTCTAAATTAGCAAGAAGTGATGCTAAATCTGCCGCTTTTTCAATAGCGGGGCCAGAAGTAATTTTTAAATTAGCGCCTATTTCCTGCGAAATTAAATAGGCCAAAGTTGTCTTGCCCAAACCAGCACCACCATAAAAAAGCAAATGATCAATATTTTCGTGTCTTTTTTCAGCCGCTTCAAGCATTATTTTTAAATTTATTTTTACTTTTTCTTGTCCAATAAAATTATCCCAACTTTTCGGTCGTAAAGCATTATCTAATATTGGATCAGATTTAAAAATATTTTTAGACATTAAAAATATTATACAAAATCAAAAACCAAAATGCAAAAACATTTGTTGTAATTAAAAAATAGCTGTCATTCTGAACGAAGCCCCACCTCGGCGGGCAGGCCTGCCTGCCGGTAGGCAGGGAAAAATCCCATTCACAGTAATAATTGCTGATTGTTGCTGAAAGCCGAGGGATCCTTCACTACGTTCAGGATGACACTAAAAAAACAGCAGTCATCCTGAGGGCAAAGCCCGAAGGATCCCATACCAACTAATAAGCAACTATCTTTAATGTGCGTGGGATTCCTGCCTCTCGGCAGGCAGGCGAAAAATCTCATAATCTTTAGTAATAAAAAACTAATTAAAAATTAAGAAAATTAAACAAACAAATGTAAAAATTATTAAGTTAAAAAAACGTAACGAAAATTAAAATTTAAAATATTTAAAAATATTTTATTGTTCTTAAAATAATTGCTAAATCAAACCAAAAAGAACGATTACGCAAATAATATAAATCGTATTCAAATTTTTTTAATTCATCATCAAGACAAGCTGCATAATGATAATTAAGCTGTGCCCAACCAGTCAAACCGGGTTTTACAATATTTCGTAAATAATAAAGAGGGTTGGCATCAATACATAAATCAAATAATTTTTTCTCCATCGGCCTTGGTCCCACAAACGACATCTCTCCTTTTAAAATATTTATTAATTGAGGCAATTCATCTAAATGATTTTTTCTTAAAAAATTACCGACAGAAGTAATACGTGGATCTTTTTCACTAGACCAACGTGACCAATTTTTATTTTCTGGTAAATAATACATTGATCGAAATTTATAAACTTTAAATAATTGACCATTTTTTCCTACCCGAGTTGATTTATAAAAAATAGGCCCGGGAGAATTAATTTTAATTGCCAAAATAATAAACGGCCAGAAAATAAAACTAATCAAAAAAACAATTAAAGCTAATATAAAGTCAAAAATTTTTTTTATTAAAAATTTTGGTTGTTGTCGATAAATGTTTAAATAATTTAAAAACCAGTTTTCATCAATACAAGATAAAGGGATATGTTTAAAAATTTTTTCATAAAATTCTACCGTATCATAAATTTCTTTTTCATCAAACATTTCTTCAATAAAAAATTTTCTCATTTTTTCTTCTTTTAATAAATTATCCGAAACAATCACTTTAATATTTTCTTTTTTAATTAATTCTTTTAAATCTTTTTCTGTTGCGGAAAAATCTTTTATTTGAGCGCCAAAACGATAACCTGAAAATTGTTCTAAGGAAATATAATCTTTTAATTCATTAATTTCTTGACTATTTCCAATTAATAAAACACGGTAAAAAATTTTTTTTAAAAATAGTGAGTTAATAAAAAATCGCCATAATAAAATTAATATGGTGGAAAAAAGAATAATTAAAAAAAGGTTGGTTTTAGGTGTAATAACTGGATAAAGATAAAAAATAATGATAGCTAATAGAATATTAATAATTTGTAGGCGAAAAATTATTGCCCACAATTGTTTTCGTTCTTTAAAAATTTCTAATTCGTAAAAACGACCAATATAAAAAACAACCAACCAAACAAAAAAGATTAAAGAAAAAAGTTTTAGATGAATTAAAAAATATTCTCCTTCTAAATTTCTAATTTTGGCTGTTAAAAATAAAGCAATATAAAAACAAACTATATCACCAATAAATAAGATAAATTTTCTACCTTTTTCACCTAAAAACATATTTATTTTTTGCCTTTTAAGTTTTTTCCTTGTTTGTTTTTGTTTTTTTGCAAAAATAAATACCAATCATAAAGCAACGGGCTGGCAATAAAAATAGAAGAGTAGGTGCCAAAAAATGTTCCAACAATAAGCGTTAAAGTGAAATAGAATAAACTAGGAGGACCAAAAATTAATAAAGCTAAAAGAACAAATAATAATGTTAACGAAGTAAAAACAGAACGACGTATTGTTTCATTAATACTTTCGTTTATCACACCTTTAAAATCTAAAGTTGGGTGAGTTTTTAATTTTTCTCGAATACGATCAAATACAACAATCGTATCGTGAACAGAAAAACCTAAAATAACAAGAATAGCCACAACAAAATTAGAATCAATTTCTAATCCATTTAAATGTCCAAATAAAGCATAAAGTCCCGTTGGAATACTAACATCATGAATTAAAGCCAAAATAGCTGTTACACCATAACGCCAAGAAGCCATTGGTTTTGATACTTGTCTAAAAGCCCAACTTAAATAAATAATAATACCAATTAAAACTAAAATTATTGCTTTAATAGATTTGTCACGCAATTCTTTTCCAATAACTGGACCAAAAGATTCAAAGCGCATTTCTTCAACATTATTATATTTTTCTTTAATTTTTTGAATAATTTGCTGATGATTTTCTTCGTTAACGTCAACTGAACGAATAGTTAAATTATCATCACCATTTAAAGCAATAGAAACATTTTGATATCCGTATTCTTTATAAGTCTCTTCGATAAAATTTTGATCAATTTGATTACTATTTAATTTTAATTCCAAAACCGAACCACCAATAAAATCCATCCCCGGTTTTAATCCGAATAAAATTAAAGAACCCCAAGAAACAAAAAGTAAAATTGCGGAAAAAATGTAAGCGTATTTTCTGTTTTTTATAAAATCAATCATATTTATTTAATAAAAGCTTTTAAAAATGACCTCGTTATTGTAATGGCTGTAAACATACTTGTTAAAACACCAATTAATAAAGTTAAAGAGAATCCTTTAACCATTGAACTAGTAAAATTATATAAAACCAAACAGGTAATAATACTTGAAACATTAGAATCACGAATGGATGGCCACGCTCTTCTAAATCCTTCTTCAATAGCTCTTTTTTTATTTAATCCTAATTTAATTTCTTCTCGATATCTTTCAAAAATTAAAATATTAGCATCAACAGCCGTGCCAATAGACAAAATAAAACCAGCAATACCAGAAAGACTAAGAGTAACAGGGATCAATTTAAAAATTGTTAAATTTAAAATTGTATAAATAATTAAAGCAAGCGAAGCAAATAATCCTAATTTGCCATATATAAAAATCATAAAAAGAATTACTACAATTAAACCAATGATTCCAGCTTTAATGCTTAATTTTAAGAAAAATTCTCCTTGCAAAGCGCCGATTGATTGCTGAGAAATTAAAGTAATTGGCACAGGCAAGGCTCCAGCGTTTAAACTTTCTACTAATTTTTTTGCTTCATCGGCGGTAAATTTTCCAGTAATTTGCGCCTTACCTTCATTAATTTGTTCTTGAACAACCGGTAAAGAAATTGGTTGTCCATCAAGATAAATTGCTAAAACTTTTCCAATATTTTCTTGGGTTAATTGAGAAAAAATTTTCGCTCCTTCTTCATTAAATTCCAAACTAACTACCGGTTCATAAGTATTAGGATCAAAATCTAATTTTGCGCTTTTAAGATATTGACCGGTTAATTGCGGTTCAGAAGGAACAAAATAAGGATCAACAAACAAATATTCTGGATTATTATTTTTTTGTTCTTCTAAAATTTTATTCGTTTCTTCTTCAGAACGTTGTTCACGAAATTCTAAATACGGAGTTTCACCAATCATTTCAATGGCTTGATTAATATCTTTGATACCAGCCAATTCAACACTTAAACGATAACTATCACCAACTTTTACCACTTCTACTCTTGGTTCACTAACACCAAATAAATTTACCCTTCGCTCAATAACATCACGCAAACCATTCATTGCTGATTCTCTATCATTAACAGCTACTTGGTTTAAATCAGCTTCATAAATTAAACGAGTTCCACCGCTTAAATCTAATCCCAAACGATATGGCGCCTTAAACCAATTAGGCAAAAAACTTAATTGACCGTAAGCAAATAATCCGGCAACAATTGATAAAACTAAAATAATACCAACAATTAATAAATTTTTTGAATTCTCTTTCATAAAAATTTAAATAAAAAAATAAAATCAACTAATAATTTTATTGTAATCTAAAATAATTTCTTTGCAAGAAAAAACACAAAAATAAATATTTTCTATTTTTTATTAAATTATTATTATTCTTTAACTAACTTTTTTAAAATTTCCTCTAATTCTTCATCGGAAAAAAAATTAATAGTAATTTTTCCTTTATCGCCGTGTTTTTTCACTTCTACTTTTGTTCCAAAAATTTCTTCTAATTTTTTTTCAATTTCTTTTTCCAAAGCATCACCCAAATCACTAACTGAAGTTTCTTGCTTTTGAGACACAAATACTCCTAATGGCATTTCTAAAATTCTTTTTGTTAAAATTTCTGTTTCTCGCACCGTTAAACGACGACTCAAAATTTCTCCTAATAATGCTCGCTTTTTTTCGGGATTTTCAATACTTAAAATTAAACGCGCGTGTGATTCCGTAATTTTTCCTTCCTCTAAGGCCTTTTGAGCTTCTGATGGCAATTCTAATAATCGTAAGGTATTAGCAATATAAGCGCGACTTTTACCAACGCGCTCAGCAATTTCTCGTTGAGATAAACCAAATTCTTCCGCTAATTTAGCAAAACTTCGAGCTGTTTCTAAAGGACTCAAATCAGTTCGTTGAATATTTTCAATAATCGCTGCTTCTAGTTTTTGTCGCTCCTCCAATGATGGCCGAATAATCACTGGCACTTTTTCTAATCCAATTAATTGAGCGGCGCGCAAACGTCTTTCACCGGCAATTAATTGATACTCGACTGTTTGGCCATAAGGCGTTTCTTTTTCCACTCGCGAAACAATCAATGGTTGTAAAATTCCAAACTCTTTAATAGAGTTAGCTAATTCTTTTAATGATTCTTCATCAAAATTTCTTCGTGGTTGATAAGGATTAGGCTTTATTTTTTCTACTTCAATTAAATAAACCGCATCTTTAATTGGACCTAATTCTTTATTAATTTTTTCTTTATAAAAAAAATCCTCTTTATTTTCGTTGTTTTCTATCTTTTCTTCTACTTTTTTTAATGGTTTTTCAACTAAATTTTTTTCGTAATCTTTTTCTTTTATTTCTTCTATTTCTTCTTTAATCTTTTCATCAATTATTTTATTCTCTTCTATTTCTAAATTTTTATTATCATATTCGTCCTCATTTTTTTCTTCATTATTAATTAACTCTTCATTATTATTAATTGGCAAAATTTCTTTTTCGTTATCTAAAAGAAAAGTCGGCGCTGAAGTCATTAAAGAAGAAATGGCTATCGGATCTAAATTAGTATTATTTGTATTATTTGTTAAATCAGCTTCTTTTTTATATAAATCTTTGGGATAAATATTCTGATTAATTAGTTCTTCAATTTTATGTTTAACCAATTCTTTATCTTTTGGGTAAGTGACTCCAAACCACGAAGCTTCAGTTGGTAAAATTTCTACTTTTGCTTTATTTTCTCTAATTAATTGTCCTACTACTTCTGGAATATAAAATTCATCCTTTTCGGGATTGTTTATATTCATTAAAAATCGATAAAATCGTGTTTCTAATTCATAAAAAATACTTGGCGTGAATCCAAAAAAGTTCATTGAAACAATTTCTTCTCCAGACAATGAATACCAATTGCCATTCTCTTCATATTTAATTCCATCATCAAATTTTTGAATTTTAGTTCTTTCTTTTATGTCTTTTAAATACTTTTGCTCTAGCGTTTCACAAACACCTCGAGAAACCGAACCAAATTCTGATAAAGTATTTTTTAAAAGATAACCCACCATTAAATAATGATATAAATTTTCTTCATCGGATAAATTTTTTAAAGCGTTAGCCATTTTAATAAAAGCGTCTCGTCCATAAAAATCATCGGAATTAATAATAGCAAAATTAGAAGAAATTTCATCTTTACATAATAAAATGGCCTGTCCCGTTCCCCAAGGTTTTTTTCTTTCTTGAGATAATTTAAACCAAATTGGTAATCCTTTATTCAATTCTTGAAAAACATAAAAAACTTGAAAGTCTTTTTCAGCTTGTTTGCCAATACGATTTTTAAAAACTTCTTCAATGTCTTTTCTGATAACAAAAACTATTTTATTAAAACCAGCTAATTTAGCATCATAAAGCGAATAATCAATTATAATTTCACCGTTAGGACCAATAGGATCAATTTGTTTTAATCCACCATAACGACTACCCATTCCTGCTGCTAAAACAATTAAAGTTAAATCTTTATTATCCATATCACTTATTTAAACAAAAAAATTAACAATTGACAAGAAAAAAAATTAAAATTAAAATAGAATCGGATTTGTTTAATAAACAAAAATAATATTGTGCCCGGGTGGCGGAATTGGCATACGCGAAGGACTTAAAATCCTTTGTCTTCACAGACTTGTGGGTTCGAGTCCCACCCCGGGCACAAACGAATGAAATGAGTTTGAGACGAGGAGCAAGCCAACTGCTTGGCTTGCGTGGGGATAAGAAGCGCGCAGCATTAGGCGAGTTTTCTAACCTTTGGTTAGAAAGGCGAGCATCGCGAGCGGCGGCCTGCGAGAATTTGCCGTCAGGCAAATTACTTGTAGGCAAGTCCCTCCACGGGCACCAGAATTAAACTTTCAGAAATTTTGCTGATTGATTCAGCCGCGTGAAGCGCGGCAGAGAGCGGCAGAGAACGGAAACATTGACTCGCCGCGCACGGTGCGACTTGCCAAGCACAGGTTCGAGCCAAAGATTTCTTTGGCAGCAACCTTTTTCTCTAATTTTCTCTAAAAGGTTGCTATCTCTTGCGATTTTGACAAGGTTTGTGAGAAAAAAAGAAAAACCTCATAACTCTATACTATCAAAATTTGGATACTATGGAAACTATATAACAAAATATAAAGCGGATACAAACAAAACAAGAATTGACGCAGGACGACTTGGCGAAAAAAGCCAATATCAAATACTCTACCATTACAAAAATTGAGAGCAGTGTTGTTACTAAACCAAGCGTTCAGACAATACAAAAAATCGCCAAGTCGTTAAGCGTTATAATGGAAGAATTATAAAATAATTATGCAATATAAAAAACCAGCAAAATTAAAACAAGGTGATGTTGTGGCGATTGTTTCGCCATCTTGGGGAGGCCCAAGCGTATTCCCACATGTTTACGAAAATGGCCTTAAGATTTTAACCAAATGGGGTTTGAAAATTAAAGAGTTTCCTACCGCGAGAATGGACGCTGATTTTTTGAGAGAAAATCCACAAGTTCGCGCAAAAGATATTAACAATGCTTTCGCTGACCCAGAAGTTAAGGCCATTTTCGTCTCAATCGGCGGAGACGATTCCGTGAGAATTTTGCCTTTTATTGATAAGGATATTGTTGCGAAAAATCCTAAAATATTGATGGGCTATTCTGACACCTCAACGCTTCATGTGTTTGCTAACTTACAAGGTTTAGTGAGTTTTTATGGCCCATCAATTATGGCTGGTTTTTCGCAAATAGAAAATTTGCCTGAAAGTTTCAAATCTCATATTCACGAAATCCTATTTGAACCAAAAGAAAGTTATGAATACAAATCTTATAGAAAATATTGCGACGGCTATCTTGACTGGTCGAATAAAGAAAATCTTGGAAAGACAAAACCGATAAAATCAGATGATGGTTGGCATTGGCTTCAAGGAAACTCCAAAGTGCAGGGAGAACTATTTGGCGGTTGCATAGAAGCTTTGGAAATGATGAAAGCTACTGACTTTTGGCCGTCGCAAGTTTTTTGGAAAGGAAAAATATTTTTCCTTGAAACTTCCGAAGAAAAACCGCCAATCCATTATATTGACCATGTTTTGAGGAATTATGGAATGCTCGGTGTATTCGATAAAATAAGTGGATTTATTTTCTCTCGCGCAAGAGATTATTCCGATGACGAGAAGAAAGAATTAGAAGAGAAAATAATTTCCATCATTGCGAAAGAATTTGGTAAACCAAACTTGCCAATCGTTGCAAATTTTGATATCGGACACACTGACCCACAACTCGTTTTTCCACTTGGAGTAAAAGCGGAAATTGATTGTCCTGCAAAAAAGATTAAGCTTGTAGAATCTTGGTTGATATAAAATTATGAAAGAAAACTTACAAAAAATTTTAAACGAGAGAACGGAATTTCTCTCGGATAAAATATTATATAAATACTACGGCATTAGCTAAAGTGCAAATCAGCAATAACATTTCACATTTGTTTCATTATTTAGATGACCCCAAAATACCAAAATCAACCAATGGCCTAAATGCCGATTTTCATATTTAAAAAACAACTTCCGAGTTCATCGATGGTTGCCTAAAGAGCACAAAAAATCTTTCATCCTTTAGTATAACTGGTTTAAATATAATGATTAATTCACCAACTATTTTTGAGTATTAAACCCGAAAAAGAAAAGCACTAGGTGGTAAAACCACAAGGGGCTCGATTGATACAATTTCACATTACTTCGCGATATTCTTGTAGATAAAGAATGGTATAAGCTTGAGAATTTTTTCTCGCTTATTCCATTTTTCTCGGGATCGAACTCGGTCTTGTGTGGAATCGGGACAGAACCATGAATTTTCCGGATACTGCTCGATTTCCTCACAGACACAAACCTCGATCTCTTTTCCAGCTTCGCGAACTGCCTGCTTGACATCTCGGAGGACCCGCCAGAGATGGGGTTTAGCGGCAACAATCAATATTTTTTTAATTGATTGCTGATTCGCCAATCGAACGACTCCTCGTGCAATCTGCCAAGTAGTCGGCGGATTTTCGGGGTCTTCCTCAATAATATATTTCACCTTAACGTCGGGCTCAATGCAAACGTCAAGCTGGGTATACACTGGGACATCGAACTCTCTCGCCTTCTGCGAGGCGATTTGAGCGATTCGCTGGTTGGAGCGGATTGAACATGGCTTTCCGAATGCGAATGCTACTATTACAGCTTTCATTTAAACACCTCCTCTTCTTAATATAAAATTGTTAATAATTAAAACTAATTAATAATAACATAAATTACACAATTAGTCAATAACAGTAAAAATCGGCATTTCTGCTGATTTCACTAGTCTCGCTCTCATTAAAACTTGGCGTAGCACTGAAAATTCTTGCCCGCGTCTGCAGCGGGGCACTGAATTTTGCAATGAAAATTTCTGCGTTTTCCAACTTGAAATTTCCAGCGAAATTCGTGTGCGTTTATTTGACGAAATCCAAACCTTTTTTGAACAGAACTGACCGTTCCGCTCCGCCCTGCCGCCGTGCCGAGTCGCCCTCGCGTTTAATTTTTCAAAAAGAAGAAAGCAGCTAACAAACACGGCGTTTGTTAGCTGCTTCATGTTATAAAATTGTCGCGCATGGCAGTTATCTCTAGCGGGTCTCTAAAATACAAATTCTATAATCCCTTGCGGACAACCTTTGGGCCTGTAGACGTGTCTCTGACCCCATACCCTTTTTCGAGTATTTTCTGACGCAGACGATCAGAATCTTTCCACTGCCCATTTTTTCTCAAGAATTCGCGTTTTTGAACAAGAATCCTAACTTCTTCCGGAATTTCTCCAGTAGAAGAATGGGTAAGTCCAAGACCGAGAACCTTATCAAATGCCATAAGGGTAGCTCGTTTCTTTTCTGGAGCCAAAGAAGAGTCAACGACTTCCCACAGTAGCGCTATCGTTTGAGGAGTATTAAGGTCATTGTTTATCCGAATCCTAAACTCCTTGAGGAATTTTTCGTCAGGGGTACCATGGCTGCTCCCCCAACTCAAAACTTTTTCACGCAGGGACATTATAGCCTTTTGGATTCCTTGTAGTCCTTGCCACGTGAAATTCAAGCTCGAGCGGTAATGAGAAGTTAAAGCATAGTAGCGAAAGGTGAGTGGGTCATAACCCTTTTGAACTATGTCTTGTAGAGTTATAAAATTTCCTTCGCTTTTCGCCATCTTTTTTCCGTGGCTTGTCAAGAAAGCCACATGTAGCCAGTAGCGAGCGAATTGCTTGCCGGTAGCCGCTTCTGATTGCGCTATCTCGTTGGTGTGGTGAACGGGGATGTGATCGATACCACCTGTGTGGATGTCAATTGTCTCTCCCAAGTACTTCATTGCCATAGCACTACACTCGATGTGCCACCCTGGAAATCCTATTCCCCAAGGACTCGGCCACTCCATCTGCCTTTTTTTATCCTTAGATGAAAACTTCCATAAAGCAAAGTCCGTAGGATTCCTTTTTTCCCCGAGATCAACTCGAGCTCCCGGCTTGATACCTTTGACATCTAACCGAGCGAGGTAGCCATAATTTGACAGTCGACTAGTGTCAAAGTAGATGCCGTCGGAAGTCAAATATGTATAACCCCTTTTTTCCAACTTTTGAATTAAAGCAATTTGTTCACTGATATGATCAGTCGCCTTGCTCCAAATTGTCGGTGGTTCTACGCCGAGATCAAGCAGATTCTGCTTGAAGATCTTCGTGTAAAACTCGGCAATCTCGGAAG
>JAAZHW010000033.1 GCA_012510515.1 Parcubacteria group bacterium | reverse complement strand
GGTTGGGATTCTAATAGGCCAAATCTTCTTTTATTCGTAAATATTGGAGTTGGAAACGACGCCAAAAAATTCGTTCTGCAATCAGTAGGCAGAGGCGTAAGAATAGAGCCGCAAAAATACCAAAGAAAACGGCTTCAAAATTTATTCAACGCAGGGGAAATTAATAAGCAGTTATTTGAAAAAGTTAAAAATCTGATTTTACCAATTGAGAGCTTGTTTGTTTTTGGGACCAACGCGGAAAATTTGAAAGAAATAATCAAGACATTGAAAGATGTAGGGCAAGGAAAAAATTTGGGCGACGCATTTATTTTGAATCCCGAAGCACAAAAACATCTTCTTTTGATACCGGTTTATAAAAACTCTGAAAGAATTTTTGCTGAAGAACAAGACCCACAAAAATATCCTATCAGCCGTGAAGATTTTAATATAACATCTCAGTTTTACGGATTTCTAGGCGATAAAATCACTTTAGCCAAGTATGATTGCGAAGTGAAAGTTTTGAAGAAAGCAAAAGAAAGCTTTTCTGAGGAAAATAAAAATAGATATTACACGCTTGGCAAAGATGAACCGTCGCTTTCTGAACCGGAGTTAATTTTGGACCGAATTTTTAATTACCTTGGAGTTAAAAGTAGGGAGTTTGATAAATTTAAAAAGTTGGAAAATGAAATCGTGCATTTCGAAAAGGTTAGATTTACTGATGGCGAAAAATACGAAGAAATCAAAAGAAAAATTGAGGAAGTCCGGAATTATCCCGAAAGGCAGAAAGAATTAGATAAACAGTACGGAAAAATTCCCAGAAAAGAATTTGAAAAACAGATGACTTTGTTTGAACAGGCAGGGAATTTTGAAATGAAAAACCAAAAAATCAAAATCAAATATTTGGCCAACCATTACTACCTTCCAGTGATCGTTTCAGAAACTGAAAAAATTGATTATCTTAACCATATTATCAATGTTGATAGTGAAGTAAGATTTATTGAACAACTAGAAGAATATCTTGCCAGACCAAATAATGTATTTACGCAATTTGATTGGTGGATGTTTTCAAAACTCGATCAAACACTGGATGAAGTATTTATACCTTACTATAACCACAAGGAAAACAGAATGGATAATTATCATCCTGATTTCATTTTCTGGCTACAAAAAGGGAATAACTATTTAATCTTATTTGTTGACCCGCATGGAATAGCTTATTCTGATATAAATGAGAAAATAGATTATTTTTCAAAAATATTTGAAATGAAAGAAATAAAAGAAAGCAAAAAAATTTCTTTTAACGGGTTTGATATTGAGACGAGATTATTACTTATGCCAGCTCGAGGAGGTTCAGGGTCTGTGGGGAATAATTATAAAAAATACTGGTTTGACAATTTTGATGATTTTGCAGACAAAATAAGTTAATTTAAGCGGCACGCCAGCTTTGTTGGCACAAAATTCGGCGGTGGAAAAATCGGATAGGTTGTATTTATAAATAATTAGATTATTTTAATATTTTCTTTTAGAAAGATTTAAATTTTAAATATTTAAAAAGCAAACAATTAAACCATTTGCTTTTTTTAGGATTTTAGGTATAATTTTAGCAAATATGCGACAAATTTTAGCAGTTATTTGGGATACAATTGAAGTGGCTATTATTGCCTTAATAGTGGTTTATCTTATTCGAACTTTTATTTTTCAGCCATTTTTTGTTGAAGGGTCAAGCATGTTTCCAACATTTAAAAATGGTGATTATTTAATAGTTGATGAATTAACTTATCGTTTTCGTGAACCTCAAAGAGGCGAAATAATAGTTTTTCATTCTCCTCAACAAGAAAAAGATTACTATATAAAAAGAATTATTGGTTTACCAAATGAAGAAGTAGAAATAAAAGAAGGAAACATTATCATTTACAATAAAAATTATCCTAAAGGATTTGTTCTTAATGAGTCGTATTTATTAGACAATCAAACACCGGGTGATCTAAAAATTTCTTTAAAAGAAAATGAATATTTTGTATTAGGAGATAATCGTTATGCTAGTTATGATTCTCGAGCGTGGGGAACTTTTACTGAAGATAAAATTATTGGTTTGGTCAGATTGCGTATTTGGCCAATTAACTCAGTAAAGGCTTTTACAGAAGTTAATTATCAATATTAATTATTATGGTCAAATTTAATTAAAATAAAAAAATATGGGAAGAAGACCAAAAGATTATATGAAAAATAAAATAAAAAGAGTAAAAATGAAAAGCATTCTTCGTGCTCCAAAGGGAATGCCAGATATTTTGCCAGAAGAAAATTTATTAAGAAGAAAAATTTTTAAAGCCGTTGAAGAAATGGCTAATTTTTATGGTTTTGGTCAAATTGAAACTCCTATTTTAGAAGAAACAAAATTATTTTTGCACGGGACAGGTCCAACAAGTGAGATTGTTCAAAAACAAATGTTTACTTTAAAAACACCCGGCGGTGATATTTTAGCTCTACGTCCAGAATTTACTCCTAATATCATTCGAGCTTATTTAGAAAATGGAATGAGTAATTGGTCGAAGCCGGTAAAGCTTTTTTCGTGGGGGCCAGTATTTCGATACGAACAGCCTCAACGAGGTAGATACCGTCAATTTTGGCAATGTAATTTTGAAATCTTGGGATCAAGCGATCCAATTTATGATGTTTTAACAATTCAAATATTTTATAATTTATTAACAGAATTAAAAATAAAAAACTTATTGATTGAAATTAATACGATAGGTTGTGATAATTGTCGTCCTATTTGGCAAAAAAATTTAAAAAATTATTTTCATTCTAAACAAAAATTTTTATGTCTTGATTGTAAAAATCGATTAAAAACTAATCCTTTAAGAACTCTTGATTGTAAAAAGGAATCTTGTCAATCTTTAAAAGAAGAAGCGCCAAAAATGATAGATTATCTTTGTCCGGAATGTCGAAAGCATTTTAAGCAAGTTTTAGAATTTTTAGAATCTATGGGATTGCCTTATGTAATTAATCATAATTTAGTTCGAGGATTAGATTATTATACTAAAACCGTTTTTGAAATTAGAAAAACCGATGACAATATAGCTTTGTGTGGAGGGGGGCGTTATGATTATTTAGTAGAAATGTTGGGAGGAAAATCAACGCCAGCGGTTGGCGGAGCCGCCGGTGTAGAAAGATTAGTAGAGCTTATTAAAAAAAGTCAAAAAATAGATCTTTTTGTCAAACCAAAAGTATTTCTTATTGCTATAGGAGAATTACCCAAACAAAAATCTTTAAAATATTTAGAGTTGTTGCGAAAAGCGAAAATTTATACGGCCGAATCTTTTGCTCACGAATCTTTAAAAGCTCAATTACGTCAAGCGGATAAATTAGAAGTAAGATATGTTGTTATTGTTGGTCAAAAAGAAGCTTTAGATGATACGGTTATTTTGCGGGATATGAAAGCAAGTACTCAGGAAGTTGTTAGTGGTGAAAAAATTGTTGAAGAATTGAAAAAAAGATTAAAAAATGATAATATAAATATTATTTAAATATTTAAATTTATGGAAGATTGTATTTTTTGTAAAATTATAAATAAAGAATTACCGTCAGAAATTATTTATGAAAATGATAAAATCATTGTTTTTAAAGATGTTAATCCCAAAGCCGAAATTCATTTATTAATTGTTCCCAAAAAACATATTGAAAATATTAATGTAATCACAGATGAAGATAAAGGTTTGTTGTCAGAAATGTTGATAGTAGCTAAAAAAATAGCCATTGATTTAAAAATAAATTTAGATACTCAAGGATATAAATTAATATTTAATGTTGGTCGAGGAGCTGGGCAAACGATTAATCACATTCACTTACACTTATTAAGTGGTTTTTCTAATCAATCGCTCAGTGAAATTTAATTAAAAATATTATGCCTATTGAAGTTAGTAAAAAATCCAATGAACCAGTAAATAATTTTCTTATTCGATTTAATCGCACTCTCAAAAAAGCAGGTGTTTTAGAAGAAGCTAAAAAAACTCGTTTCTATAATCCCGAATCAAATCGTAATAGTAAAAAAGAATCAGCAGTTTATCGGGCTCAAATGAAAGAAAAAATAGCTTTTTTAAAAAAAAGAGGAGTAATTAAAGGAAATGAAGATATTAAAGTAATAAAAAAATTATTAAGAAATCCCAAATGGTCCTCTATTAATTTACCTCGTTAAAAAAATGAAGCCGATTTTGGCAATAGATTTAGGAAATCAAAACCTTCGTTTAATATTAGCTCAACAAACGAAGGATTTTAAGCTAAAGATTTTAGCCGTATTAGAAAAGCCATCAGATGGATTAAACAAAGGATCTATTGTTGATTATGGAGTTTTTGTTGACACTCTTTTTGAAGCGTTCGAAGATTTAAAAAAAATGGGTTTTTCTCCTAAAAATATAATTGTTAATGTTGCTTCATCTCATACTAATTTTAAAATTGCTAAAGTGGTAGGAGGGGTAGCTAGAAACGATGGAGAAATAACTAAATATGATATTGATCAATTATTAGAAAAATTTAAAGAAACTGCTAATGAAGCTAACAATAGAAAAGTTTTACACATTATTCCTCGAGAATATATTGTTGATGATTTAACAAATATTAAAGATCCAATTGGAATGCACGGTTATCGTTTAGAAATAGAAGCTGCAATAATAGAAGTTTTTTTACCTCATTTAAAAACTCTTCAAAAAGCTTTTGGTGAATTGAAAAAAAATATTTCCCAAGAAGTTTTTAGTCCTTTAGCTTCTTCACATTCTTGTTTGACTAAAAAACAAATGACGGTGGGAAGTATTATGATTGATTTAGGCGCTGAAAATACTGGTTTTGCTATTTTTGAAGAAGATCGATTATTAGACTCCGGAATAATTAATTTAGGTTCTAATAGTATTACTCACGATATAGCAATTTGTTTAAAAATTCCTTTGGAAGAAGCCGAAAAAATAAAAATAATGTACGGCAATGCTTTGTCCAGCGAGATAAATAGAAAAGAAAGTATTGATTTGTCTAAAATGAGCAAAGAAGTAAAAAGTGAAATTAATAGACGTTATTTAGCGGAAATTATAGAAGCACGTTTAGAAGAAATTTTTGGTATGATTAATGCTGAAATTAAAAAAATAAATTGTTATAATAAATTAGCGGGTGGAGCGGTATTAGTTGGTGGGGGAGCAAAAATGCCGGGAATCGTTGATTTTTCTAAAAAATATTTAAGATTGCCATCTAAAATAGGTTACCCAATAAATTTAGATTATACTGAAACCAATGAAAAAATTATAGATTTAATCGATGATCCGTCTTTTGTTTTAGCTACCGGATTGCTTTATTG
>JAAZHW010000032.1 GCA_012510515.1 Parcubacteria group bacterium | reverse complement strand
CTACAAGAACCGCCAACTTGAAATTCTAACTGCTCGTTAAAATCAACAAAAGCTATGCCATTTTCTATTTTAAGTGATTGAATCTTTACGTCGGGATTAATACTTGTAAAATAACCTTGATTTTTTTCTTCTTCACTTACGCCTTTTAATAATTCTTCAAGAGCGGCTCTTGCTATTGCTTGAGTTTTGACAACTTCTCTTTCTACTGGAAAAACTTTATTACAAGAAAATTCAGGATCTAAATTATTATTATTAAAAAATACTTTAATAATCATTTTTTCCGAATTTTCCGAAGAAGTTTCCATTTCCGATAGATCAAATTTTATAGGAATCATTAAAAATAAATCTTTTTCCGGCAAACCAGAAGGGTTATCATTTTTTAAAACTAAATATCCGCTTTCTGTTTTGGGTTCAATTTTAATTTCTTGATGAAAAGGAACAAAATTTTCTGTCATCCAATTATCTTTTGCTTGAATAAAACCACTCGTAATAGTAGAAAAATTAGAATCAAGAACATAAAAAGGAGCCGTAGCTTCAAAAAACCAATTACCCTTTGCTTCGCCATCAATAACCAAAATATTATTAATTAAATCATTGGCTTGGGGTTTAAAAACTTTAATTTGTTCTTGAATAGCATTTTGTTTGTTGTTTGAATGATTGATGGGTTGAGAATTTTTTTGATAAAAAAATATTCCACTTATTATTATAATAACCAAAACGAGGATAATTATGATTAAAATATTTTTATTTTTAAACATTGTTTTAATTATTTTAATTTAAATAAATTATTTAACAACTCTTTTAATTTGAGGAGATAAATGAACCAACACTTCGTAAGGAATGGTTTTGCCAATATCAGCTACATTATTAAAAGAATTTAATTTTTGAGGATCGGTTGAAAAAACTTCCACTTCATCTTCTAATTGTAAATTATTAATTTCGGAAATATCAATAATCGTTAAATTCATACTTACCCGACCAATAATTTTTAGGGGTTTATCTTGATAATAAAAATAGCCGACATTGCTTAAATAACGTGGCACTCCTTCATAATAACCACAGGGAATAACCGCTATTTTGGTATCTTTATTGGCAATCCAACTAAATCCATATCCCACACCCTCTCCTTTCTTTACGGTTTTAATATTTACTATTTTTGCAAATAAAGATAAAACTGGTTTTACAGATAAATTTTTTTCAGTGGTAGTATCAAATCCATAAATACCAATTCCTATACGCGCTAAATTATTTTCAATTTGAGAAAAATAATTAATTCCGGCTGTAGCTAAAAGATGGAAAAAATGAGATTGATAATCAGGAATCATTCTTTTATAAATCGCCACACCTTCTTTCCAGCATTCTAATTGTTTAATAGAAAGATTTTTATTATTGGTTGGTTCGGCCAAGTGAGACATTAATCCTTGAATTTTAAGATAAGGATTTCGTTTTAAAATTTCTATAGTAGTGATTAATTCTTTTAGAGAAATACCCTGTCGATGCAAACCAGTATCAATTTTAATATGAACAGTTAAAGGAAAGTTAATTTTTTGAGAAAGAATTTCAGCTTGAGTTAAAGAATTAACAACCAAAATAATATTTTTTATTCTTTTTAAATCTTTTAAAATATTTTGCGGTACATACCCAAGAATTATAATAGGTTTTTTAATATTAAAATTTCGTAATATCTTAGCTTCTATAATATTATCTACTGCTAAGTAAAAAATTTGTGAATTTGAATCAAGTATTTTTCCTATTTCTTTTAATCCATGACCATAAGCATTACTTTTTAAAACTGCTGTTAGATAAGGAATATTAAATTTAGTTTTAATAAAATGAATATTATTTTTTAATTGTTGAGAATCTATTTCTAATCTTAATAAATGATAATTTGGCTGATACCCTTTTAAATTATTTTTAAAAATGCGATAAGAATTTAAAAAATTCATATTTTAAATTTAATAATAAATTAGCAAAAATAGATGTTTTTAATGAGATGATTGAATTTTTGTTTGCTCACGTAATTTTTTAATTTGTTCTTCTAAATTTTTAATTTGGTTTTTTATTTGTTCTCTCAAACTTTCTTGATTTTTAACATTGTTTTGAATGTCTAATTTTTTATTAAAGAATTCCCGACCATCATTTCCCACAATAATTTGTTCAGCAATAAAATGATTACTATTATTTTCCCAATTTCCTCTAACAATCGCTCTATCGTCGTTTTTTAAATCATTAAAACTAATTAAATGAGCAATGCTTTTTGGACAATCAACAGGTGGATAAATCATAATACAGGCAGCTGATTCTACTTTAATAATTTTTGTATCATTATTAACGATAACATTTATATCATCATTTTTTTCAGTTTTAAGAATAAAAGTGTTATTAATAGGATTAGAAATAATTCCATTAAAAATAACTAAATTTTTATAGAGAGACATGTTTCGTACTGTTTGAGCATGAATTAAATGAAAATTATTTTCATCTAAAAATCCATAAACATTTACAATATCGCCATTGGAAAAATTATTTAAATCAGTGCCAATCCATTGAGAACGTAAAATTTTAGCATCAGTTAAATCAACATCATAATTTATATCAAAAATTTTAATATTTAAAGAATCGTTGCTAATACCGGTAATAATTGCTGATTTTATTGTTATTTCTGTCTCTCCTTTTTTATCAATATTAGGACAACCACCAATATTTTGACAAATATATCTACCCTTAATTTCGTTGATAACCAAAGATTGTTTTAAATCATCAATATTAATATTTTTAATATTAGGTGGTATAATTTCGGGCGTTGGCAAAATAGTTGGCGTAGAAGTAGTTTGAGATGAATCTGGCGGTATAATTAACAAATTGTTTGATTGTTGAGCAGTAACCACCTTATTAAAATTAAAAGCGATTAAACCCATAAAAATGATAATTGTAAAAATAAAGTATTTATTTTTCATATATTTAATTATTTATTAAAGCAAACGACTTTTGCTTACTTAATTATAATAAATTTTTATAAAATTAAAAATATTTAACTTGACAATTTATAAAAATTTGTTTTTATATAATAAAAATTATCTTTAACAATTAAATAAAACATTATTATGAAAGAAACCAAAAAAAATGCCTTAGAAGCAGTGCTTCTATCGATAACAGTAATTCCAATACAGTTTTTTCCGATAGTAATATTAGATTTCTATTTAGATTTCTATACATTGCTAAATCAGGAAAAATATCAGGAATTTAATTTCTTGGTCATGTATTTTGTTGTTTTGATTTTTATCGGATATTTTTATATTAAAAAAATAGAAAAATATTCGAGAATCATAGTAAAACAATATATTAAAAAAATTATAAAAATAATTTTTTTATATATCTTATTTATAATGATCTTTTTAGCAATAGCATCTCTGTTGATATTATTGCTAATGCCCGAAACAATTAATTTTGTAAATGTTTTGAAATTAATTGTTTGCACCATACTTTATTGGGTTTATTATCAAAAATTAAAAAAATTTTTGGCAATGTAAGAAATAAAAAAAATAAAGCAGGGAAACCTGCTTTTTTATTTATTGTCAATTATTTAAAATTGTGGTATAATATATTATATAAAAATTTTTAAATAAATTTATTTATGAAAAATTATAAAGTTTTAAAAAATTTAAGAAATTACTTTATCCCTAATGCTGAAAATGAATTTCAACCTAAAATTCTTAAACCCAAAGCTGCTATTTTTATATTTCTTTTAATAATTATTATTGAAAATTTATTTTTTTTAACTAATTATTTTTTTGTTCCTTATTCAGAATTTTTAGCCAATTTAATCGGTCAAACAATTGCTGATTTAACAAACTCTAGTCGTTTAAATTATAATGTTCCCCCTTTGAAAATTAATCCACTTCTTTTTCAAGCAGCTCAATTAAAGGCAGAAGATATGGCTCAAAAAGGTTATTTTAACCATGTTTCTCCCGATAATATTACTCCTTGGTATTGGTTAGATAAAGTCGGCTATAAATACATATCAGCCGGTGAAAATTTAGCTATTAATTTTACCGATTCTGAAGAAGTGGTCAAAGCTTGGCTTAATTCTGAAACACATCGTCAAAATATATTAAATAAAAATTTTACCGAAATTGGCATTGGCATCGCTAAAGGAACATATCAAGATAAACCAGCAATCTTTATCGTTCAAATGTTTGGTAATCCAAAAATATCTTATGTAAGTCAAAATTCTATTCCGTCATCAAATAATTATCCTGTTTCATCTCCAATAGCAAATCAAAAACCTTCTTCTATATCTTCTGTCCCTTTAAAAACAAAACCTCTTCAATCAATTAATCCTTCTCTTGTTCCAACAATTGCTCCTACAACTATTACCAATCCCAATAATCTTGATATTGATAAAAATTCAAGCGTTAAATCGGAAATGGTAATTAATAATGAAATTGCCAATATTTCGCTTTTTAAAAAAATTATTACTAATCCCTTAGAAACAACCAATAACATTTTAAAAATTTTTGCTATTTTAATAATTGTTTCTCTAATTTTCAAAATATTTATTCAAATTAAAATGCAATTTCCTTTGCTTATTGTTAATGGAGCTTTATTATTAATGATTATTTTTTCAGCTCTTTGGGTAAATGATTATTTGGTTAGTATTTGGGCTAAAATAATTTAATTAATTTAATTAAATTATTCATAACGTAAAGTTTGAATAGGATTTAAATCTGCAGCTTTTTTAGCTGGCCAGTAACCAAAAGCCATGCCAATCAAAGAAGAAACTCCACAAGCTAATAAAATTGACGACAAAGAAATTTCAGTAGGCAAACTAGTAAAAAAAGTTACGCCATAGGCAAGAGCTATTCCGAATAAAATTCCGATCACTCCACCAATCAAACTTAAAAATATTGCTTCCATTAAAAATTGTAAGGTTATTTCTTTGTTTTTAGCGCCTACGGCTTTGCGCAAACCAATTTCTCTAAATCGTTCATTAACGCTTGTCATCATCATATTCATAATTCCAATACCGCCAACTAGTAACGAAATACCAGCAATTGAAGCTAAAAGAATTGTTAAGGTGTCAGTAATAGTCGAAGCCATATCCAAAATATCTTTTTGGGTAACAATGGTAAAATCAGCCATTGAGGTATCAAAAATATTATGTCTTTGGAGAAGTAAATTTTCGATATCTTCTTTTATTGAATCAATTACTTTTTCATTTTCGGCTTGAGCATAAATAGAAGAAACATATTTGCTCACTCCTGTTAAATATCGTTGAGCAGTGGTATAGGGTATTAAAATTTGATCATCAACAATAGAAAGAGCTCCTCCTTTTGATTGCATTACGCCAATAACTTTAAAAATTATTCCATTAATTTTTATAGTATTTCCCACTGGATTATAACCTTCACCAAATAAATCATCTCTAGTTAAAGAACCCAAAATGGCTACTTTAGCATTTTCTTTTAAATCGTTTTCTGTAAAAAATAATCCTGTTTCTAGTTCAATATTTTGAATTGATGGATAAGAAGGATAAACTCCGATAACTTGTGTATTGGTATTTTGTGATTTAGCAATTACTTGAAAACGACGCGTAGTAATAGGTGAAACATTAGAAACGCCAACTACTTGATCTTGAATAGCTTTAACATCATCAATTGTTAAACTTTGAGCTGTTCCTCGTCCTTGAGAAACTGGTGAAAAATTCATTTGCATTCCGGGTGTAATATAAATCATATTGGTTCCCATTGATTGTAATTGAGACTCAATAGAAGCTTTAGATCCTGAACCAATAGAAATCATAGCAATAACCGATCCGATGCCAATGACAATTCCCAAAATAGTTAATCCGGATCGTAATTTGTTTGATGATATAGCTTTTAATGTTTCATTAAAAACATCAGAAATTAACATATTATTCTTTCATTATTTGAAATTCTTTAGACTCTTTTAATAATTTATCTTCGGTAATTTCTCCATCTTTTATAAAAATAATTCTTTTGGCTTGTTCGGCGATATAACGATCATGAGTCACTAAAATTATTGTTCGACCTCTTTTATAAAGATCTTTAAATGTTTCTAAAATTTTTTCTCCGGTTTTGCTATCTAAATTTCCCGTTGGTTCATCGGCTAAAATTAATTTTGGATTGTTAACTAAAGCCCTAGCAATAGCTGCTCTTTGCATCATTCCACCCGATAATTGATTAGGTAAATGATGCCAAAATTCTTTAGGGAAAGCGGCTTCTTCTAAAGATTTTTTGGCCCTTTCTTCTCTTTCTTTTTTGGGTATTTCCGCATAAACCAAAGGAAGCATTACGTTTTCTAAAACCGATACCCGTCCTAATAAATTAAATTGCTGAAAAACAAAACCAATTTTTCTTTTTCTAATTTCTGCTAATTCATCTTCGCTACAATGAGCAATATTCTCCCCTTCTAAAAAATAATCTCCACTCGTTGGCGTGTCTAAACACCCTAAAATATGCATTAAGGTTGATTTTCCCGAACCCGATGGACCAATAATAGAAATAAATTCTCCTTCTTTAATATTTAGATTTATATTATTTAAAGCAATAGTTTTTACTACTCCATCGTAAATTTTACTTAAATTTTTAACCTCAATAATATATTTTAATAAATTATCAGTCATATAAAAAATTAATTAAAACATTCCCCCTGCTGGTAATCGTCTTTGATTATTTATCTGATTAAAATTTTTTGAATTTATTGTTGAAGAATTATTAATAGCGCCTCCCGAAACAATAACTTTTTCTCCTTCGTTTAATCCTTTAATAATTTCAACTTTTGAATCGGCTTGTAATCCTATTTCCACTGGCCTTTTTTCAATTTCTTTTTTATCATTTAATATTTCTACATAATATTTATTATTTTGCATTTTTAAAGCTGTTCGAGGAATTGTTAAAACATTGGATTTTGTTTGGGTTATAATATCTATTGTTGTGCTCATACCAGATTTAACTCTTTCATCAATATTATCATCTAATAAAACTTTAGCATCATAACTAACAACCCCTTGAGAAATTTTTCCCACCACATCTACATCAATAATTTTTCCTGTTGCTTGTAAATTATCCAAAACGTCAAAAGTAATTAAAGCTTTCTGACCAACTTTTACTTCTGCTGCATCATCTTCGCTTAAACTTATTTTAATAATATATTGTTTAGACGTTAAAACACCCAAAACAGTATTAGAAGAAATATTATCACCAACAAAAATACTATCATCAACATTACCCAAAATACCATCAAAAGGTGCTTTAATAGTATAATCAGCTAATTTATTTAAAGCAGTTTGTAAGTTTCTTTGGGCTTTTTCTACTGTATTTCTTTGGTCTTGTAAATCAAAATTTACATCCACTAAATTTTCTTTAGCTGTTTGAACGTTATTTTTTAAAAGATCTATTTTAGAAAATAAATTATTAGTAATAGTAAAATAGCTAGTTAGAATTTTATCGTGATCATCAACTTGTTTGGGATATTCCAATTTTATATTATTAACAGAGTCTTTATATAAACGAACCAAATTTAAAGAAGCTCTAACACTATCATTTATTTTTTTTATTGCATCATAAGTTAGGTTTAATGTTTGTTCAATTTCTAATGGATCGCTAAAATAAGTTAAGTTTTTAGATTGATAATAATTTAAGGCTTTATCATAAGATTTTTTAGCCATTTCATAAGCTTCCTTTGTTGTTTTGCTATAATCAATGGAAGATTTATTATACAACATTAAACTTTCTCCATAATAATCAACATTATAATTTGGATAATCTATTTCATCACCAAATAATAAATCGTGTAGATTTTCCATAATTGAAGGAGTGGTACTAGTAAAAATTTCTGGCAACCCATCAACAACTGCTTCGTAGGCAGAAGCTAAATCTTTTTCTCTCTTGGCTTTAGTAGCTTCAATCATTCCTTCATCAGTAGATAAACCTTCCATTTTGGCTAAATCATCTTTGGCATTAGCTAAAGCAATACGAGCATCTTTAACACTATTTAACGCATCTAAATCGTCAATTTTTAATAAAATATCTCCTTCTTTTACTATTTGGCCATTTTTTAAATTAATATAAGAAATATCACCAGATACTTTTGGTTTGATGTCAATAGAATTAGAAGAAGTTATTTGTCCAGTTACAGAAACTGTTGTTGTAATATCCCCTCTTTCTACTTTGGCCGTAACATAAGGAATTTCATTTTCTTTAGAAAAAATTGGTTTTAATATTAAATAAAGTAATGCAATAATTATTATACCAATAACAATAGAAGCTATTTTATTTTTTTTAATAAAATTTTTTATTGTGACAATTACATTTTTATTTTTTTTAGACATACCTGAAATTAATTTTTTAATTTTAAAAACGACTTTATTAATTTATTACATTAGCGAAAAGATTTTTCTAAAAATTCTGATGGTTTTGGTGGTTGAGAAAACGGTTGAAATGGCGGTTGAGGAAGAACTCTAATTAAACTTGCCTCTATTTGCCCATTTTCATTACCTTCGCCGATAACAACTACAAAATCATTAATATTTAAATCCGTTGGATTTATATTTTCTTTCATTTTTTCAATTATAGTATTGCTTTTTATTAAAACAATTTTTTCTGGTTCTCTTTTTTCTTTTATAATTAATTTATAATCTCCATTATTATTTATTAAAATATTAATGATTATTCCAAATGTACCATGAGATTTTAAACTATTCTTTTCATTAAGTTCCGTCATTAAATTATGAGAATTATTTTGAGACATAACAAAATTGGAAATATAGTGTTCCATAAAACGACAAGAAAAACTAGCTTTTTTAAAACCAACAAACATACCTAATTTAAAAATTATCAAAACAATAATTAAAAAACCAATTATACTAATAATTGCCTTAAAGGTTTTAGATTTAACTATTTCTTCTATTTTCATAAATTAATAAGAATGGTTGAATAAAAATTTTAAAGAAAGATGGTGATAGTTTTTAAGTAAATTTTTTAAAGAAATTAATAAAATAAAAAAATCAGTCAATAGTAAAAGCAATCCTAAAATAGGCAACGATTCCAACAAAACAATTCCAAACTGTTTAAAATAAAAAGGCACTAAGTTGAAATGGCTAATAATAATATTAAAAAAATAAACAAAACCTGTTTCTGAAAAATCTTGAATAGCAATATCAAAAACAAAAGGAAGAGCCGTTAGGCTAATAAGCAAACCTAAAAAAGAAAGAAAAATCTCTCTTTTTATTTTATTTTGTTGTTTTTTTTCAATACAATGTAAAATTTGCTTCAATAATCTATCTTTTTTAAGATAATCAATATTTGTTTTTTTCATATTCCCATTAAATAATACGAAAAAAAATGCCGTTAGATGCATTTTTATATTTAAATTAATATAAATTATTGTCTAAATAAACTTTTTATTTCTTTGATTATCCGATAATATTGAGATTTTATAGTATTTAGAGGAACTTGTTTTTTTTCGGATATTTCTTTAAAAGTTAAATCTTTTTCTAAATAATTAGAAAGTAATTCTTTTTTATCTGGTGACAAATTATTAATAATGGTCTTTAATTGTTTTCTATATTCTTTATTGCTGATTTTTTCAAATGCTAATAAATGAGGATCAATAATATTCAAATAATTATTTTTTGCTTCGTCATTATTATTAAAATAAGAAAAATTGATTTCTTTTAAGGCGCCATTTCTAGTTCGAGTTTTTCTAAAAAAATCAATTAAACAATTTTTAGCAATAGTAAAAAGCCAAGAACGAAAATTTTTTTCAGGATTAAATTTTTGCAAATTTTGCCAAACTTTAATAAATGTTTCTTGAGTTAAATCTTCGGCTTCAATATCATTATTTAATCGTTTAAAAAAATAAAAGTAAACTTCATTTAAATAGCGATTAATTAAAATAGCGAGCGATTCTTTATCTTCATTTTTTAAATAATTTTCTATTAATTTTGCATCTTCTATCATGAATACCATTCTATCTATTTTTTTATTTTTTACAATTTTATAACTATTTATTTTTAATTTTTTGTTTTAGGAAAGTTTTTGATGCTCCATTTCAAATTTTTTCCAAACTTCTGAAACTACTGGTTCTAATACATCTAATTCTTTTAAAATACGCGTTCTAATTTCAGAAGTAGTAATTTCTTCTTTTTTTGCTGCTGTTTCTATAATTACTGTTGCTATTTTATCGATTAAATCCCCTATTCTTTCTTCTGATAAATTAGCATCTCTCGCCGCTTTTCTAATTGATTCTTCTATTTTCATTGGATCAAAAATTTCTCTTTCACCAGATCTTTTTATAACAAATTTTGCCATAATATATTTTTT
>JAAZHW010000031.1 GCA_012510515.1 Parcubacteria group bacterium | reverse complement strand
CGTTAACGAAATGCGATTTCTGGGCAACTATGAAATCGATGATGTTGATGTTTATTATGTTGGTTTTGATCGCCAACGTAATAAATCAATAGTTGACGAAAAAATTGCTTTAAACGAGATTTCTGGCGAGGCAAAATATGAAATTTCTGCATTTAAAGACTTTTCGATTTTGCCTTTAGCAGGCTTAACATGGCAGACGCAAAGAGGCCAGATTGAAAAAACTGAAGCAGTAACTCGGTTATATCCCTTCCGCGAGGAAGTGATATCAACCGAAAAAATTGATATCCCTTCAGAAAAAATAAAAGAAAACTATTTTCATCCCTATTTGGGAATGGAAATAGAATATTCTTTTATTTTCCTGAGAGGAAAATATTGTTTGGGAAATTTTTCCAAACAATATAATTCTCCTTGGGAAATTCAAGGAGGAATATCAATTAAATTTTAAAAAGTAAGCTCAATGGCTAAGTCATTGGGCTTTTTTTATTTTTTAAATTAAAATTGGTCTTCAATTTCAATCGCTTCAACCGGACAACTATTTTTAGCAGCGGTTAATTTTTGTTCATTAATTTTTTCCACTTTTTTAACAGCAGATTTTCCATCTTCATCAAGATAAAACATTTCAGGATAAATAAAAGTACAGTTGCCACACCCAATGCATTTTTCTTTATTAATTCTCACTTTTTTCCTTTTAGAAAATTGATAAAATTTAGATGACTTCATCTTATTATAATATTAGAATTATAAATTATATTTTTCTCTGTAAAAACGAATTAATTCTTCAACCAAAGGAATACAACGAGGATCGCCCAATCCTACTTTTGTTTTTTTTTGAACTTCTTCTAATGTTTTTGCTCCATTAATAACAGCATTTTCAATATCTTTTTCGGTAATTTTTAAAACTTTATCAATTACGCGACTACCTTCGGGCTTTATTTTTTCATATTGACCAATTCTTCTGTAATAATCATTGATAGCCTCCCGTAAGGCCTTATCGCCCAAAACCGAACAATGATATTTAATATCAGGTAAACCGCCTAACTCTTTAATAATTTTATCCGGAGTAATTTCTCGCGCTTTTTTTAAACTCATTCCTTCATTTCTCATAAGCATTTCTGAGAGAGCCGAGGTAGAAGCAATAGCCGAAGCGCATCCAAAAGTACGCCAGCGCACTTTTTTAATTTTTTCCGTTTGGGGATCAACCCATAACCAAATCTTCATCACATCACCGCAAGCCGGACTGCCAACCATTCCAACAGCATTATATTTAAATTTTTTTTCTTCTCCAAATTTCATAAAATTTTTGGGGTGTAAAAAATGCTCGCGCACTTTATCGCTATAAATCCAACTAGACAAAGCGTTGACAATATCAGCTTCTTGGCGCGACAATAATTTTGGTTTATTTTTTTTCAAATTTTTTGTCATTGACAAAGAATTTTTTGAAGATTTTTTTATATTTTTTTTATTTTTTGATTTTGTTTTTATCATATTATTAATTTTTAAATTTTAATGAAATTGGCGAAAGCTGGCGTAATTCTTTTACTACTTTAATTAAATTTTTTAAAAAATAATCTATGTCGTTTTTGGTGGTATAACGTCCTAAGGTTACTCGCAAACTGCCATGAATAACTTCGTGAGGCAATCCAATGGCGATTAAAACGTGACTGGGCGTTAGACTTTTAGAATGGCAAGCCGAACCAGTAGAAACCGCGATGCCACATTGATCTAATTTTAAAATTAGAGCTTCGCCTTCTACATCTAAAATAGTAAAATGAGCATTATTAGGAAGACGATTTTTTAAATCACCGTTAACAAAAGTTTTGGGAATAGATCGAAGCACTTCGTTAATTAAATAATCTCTTAGTTTTTTAAGGCGAGCGCTTTCTTTTTCTTTTTCTTGTTGGGCTAATTTTAAAGCCGTAGCTAAACCAACAATACCCGATACATTTTCGGTACCAGAACGATATTTTTTTTCTTGACCACCACCAAAAATAATGGGCTCTAATTCAATACCTTCCTTTTTATATAATAGACCCGTGGCTTTTGGTCCATAAATTTTACCACCATTTAAACTCATTAAATCAACGCCTAATTTTTTTGGTTTAATATCTAAATATTCGGCGGCTTGGCAAGCATCAGTATGAAAAATAGGGAAAAGAGTTTTATTATTAAAACGAAAATTTTCAACGATTTTTTTTATTTTTTTAATTGGCTCAATTGTGCCTATTTCGTTATTAGCCAATATAATAGAAATTAAAAGCGTTTGCTTGTTTAAAGAATTTTCTAATTGTTTTAAATTAATCATTCCCTTTTTATCAACTTCTATTTTTATTATTTTAAAACCTAGTTTTTCTAATTTTTGAGCGGATTCTAAAACGGCCGGATGTTCAATTGAAGAAATAATTATTTCGGGTTGAGAAAATTGAAAACGATAAAAATTAGCAATACCAAAAATAGCTAAATTAATTGATTCGGTTCCGCCATTGGTAAAAATAATTTCTTCTGGTTTGACGCTTAATAAATCAGCTATTTGTTTTCGAGCTGTTTCTATGGATTTTTTTGCCAAACGTCCTTCTTCGTATATAGCCGAAGGATTACCAAAAAATTGGTCAAAATAAGGAAGCATCGTTTTGATGACTTCTTTTGAAACAGGAGTGGTTGAAGCATAATCAAGATAAATTCGTTTCATAAATTATAAAAACTGAGATAATCTAATTCGACTCAATTTTCTTGTTAAATTTAAATCTAAATGATGCCACGTGTTTTTTAATTGACAGTGATTTTTATCGCAGCCAAAAGAAGAACAATCAACAAAATTAATAGGGCCTTCAATCGTACTAATTATTTCTAAAAGAGAAATTTTTAAAGGAGACTTTTTTAAACGATAGCCACCGTTTAATCCTTTTTTAGATTGGATTAAATTTTTCTCAATCAAAATTTTATTAATTTTTTGAAGAGAATAAAAAGAAACGTTATTTTCATCGCAAAAAGAACGCAAATTAACATATAACTTATTTTGTTTTTGGGCTTGCGCTAAAAAAATTAACCAACGAATGGCTAATTCAATTTGTTTAGAAATTTTAATACTTTCAAAATGCATAAAAAATAATTAAATATTTTAAAATTAGACTAATAAATACTTATTTTGTTATATAATAAATTATTTGAGGGTAATTTGTCAAATAATAATTGAATAAATATTTTAAAATTAGACTAATAAATACTTATTTTAATAATTTTTATTTATTAGTTGATAATAATTATTCTGGGCAATGGCAATAAATAGTGGTGGCGAAATCTTTTAGAATTTCGCCGCCACCAACACTATTTTTTACCAAAAACAAAACAAAAGAAGAAGCATTGCTTCTTCTTCTGTTTAAATTACTAATTTTAATTTATCAAAACGGTCTATTTATTAATAACATAATTAGCCTCTATTCTTACTTGATTGGCCAATTCGTCATTTTGCATTACAATATTCATTATCGCTTTATCTTTTTGAGCATACAAAGAATAAATGCCCATATCATTAGTGTTATTTATTATTGTCCAACCAGTTTGAGTTAAATATTCTTGAAATCGATCAGCACTTTGCTCAACTGGTTTTTGGGAAAAATAAACTACTTGGGCTTGAATGGCTCCTGAATCTTTATAAATTATCTTTTTTGATTCACTCAAAGAAGATCCAACTTCAAAAGGAAAATCTAAAGGAAAAATATCAGGCGGGACATCGCCAAAATCTTGAATTTCCATTCCTTCTTCAAAAACACTTGTTGTTTCTGTTGGTTGATAATTTTTTTGGCTATAACCATAATAATAACCTATAACTGCCGCTAATATAACCATTAATATAATTATAATCCATTGCCATCCTTTGTTTGATTTTGTTTTTTTTATATTTTCCTCGTTCATAGTAAATAAGAGTTTATATTGCCAATAAAATAATGGCTAAGATAACAACGACCGCTACAATAATCCACAACCAAGAAGTATTTTTTTTAAGACTGGCTGTTTTTGATTTTTCTGACATTGTTGGTTGAGCAGATTGAGTTTCTTGAGTTTCTTGGGTGGGGTTTTGGTTTTGATTAAATTCTTCCATAGAATTAAGATTTTTTAAATTCGACCTTGTTATATTTCTATTATAACTCAATTTTTAAAGTCAACCAAATTAGTTGTGGATAAAAAACTCTTTTTATTAATTTTAAAAAGAGTAAAATAATAATAATGAGAAATAATAAGGGGTTTACTTTAATTGAAATGATAACTGTTTTAGGCATTACAGCTTTGTTGAGCGGATTATTACTTGTTTATTCTCGTCAGGGAGAAAATTTTAGTTTAGTTTTAAGAACAAGAACTAAAGTAATTTCTGATATTAATCGAGTTAAAAATTTAGCTATTGCCACTAAAGATTGGAATGGTCAATTAACTTGTGGCTATGGTGTTTATTTTGATGTTGATAATAATCGTTATATTATTTTTGCTGATACATCTAATGATTGTGAAAAATCTAATCATTTATATATTCCTAATAATGACGTAGAAATTATTCCTTTAGATAAGTTTGAATATCTTTCTTCTGATATCAATCAAGTATTTTTTCTTCCACCCGATCCAACAATTTATTTTGATGGAGATTTAGCCAATAACAGGCAAGTCGAGATTTCTTTTAAATTAAAAGATGAATATAAAGGACAAGGACAAGAAACATTAGGTTTTAAAATTTTTATTAATTCCATTGGACAGGTTTGGGGAGAAGAGAAATTTTAAAAATTAAATTAATGAATAAAAAAAATAGCAAAAAAAATCAAGGTTTTTCTATAATTGAAGTAATGGTTTGTGTTACTATAATTTTAGTAACTTTTACAAGCATCTACACTTTGATTAATCATTCAATGGTTTTTCATGATTTGGCTTATAGTAAATTAACGGCTTCGTATTTAGCTCAAGAAGGCATTGAGATTGTTCGCAATATTCGAGATAATAATTATATCCGAAACGAAAATAATAATTATATCAAAAATGAAAGTAATAATTATATCCTAAACGAAAGTAATAATTATATCCAAAACGAAAGTTGGAATGTGGGATTAAATCCGGGTAATTATCAAGTTCAATATAATTCTACGCGTCTCGATGATTATACAGGAAATAATTTAAAAATAGATTCATCGGGATTATATAATTATAGTGATGGTGAAACAACGCGTTATAATAGAATGATTAGTATTGATAAAATATCAGACAAAGAAATTAGAGTAACTTCAATTGTAAAATGGAGTAATCGCGGTATAAATTTTGATATTCAAGTCGAAGATCATTTATATAACTGGTTCTAAAATGAAAAAAATGGGAATTCAAAAATCTCAAGGTTTTACAATAGTAGAAATGCTTGTTTCCACTGCTATATTTTTAATTGTTTTAACAATTACTACTTCTTTATTTTTGGTAAATGTTCGTACGCAAAGATATTTATTAGCTTCGGTTAACGCTTCAGAAAATATTTCTTATGCCATTGAAGTAATGGGTAGAGAAATTAGAACCGGAAAAAATTTTTCTTCAAGTAATAATTCTTTATCTTTTTTAAATACAAAAAATGAAACAGTAAAATATAGTTTAATCAACGATAGAGTAAAACGAGAGGTAGGTGGCCAATTTGAATTTTTAACTAGCGAGAATATTGAGGTGACGAATTTAAATTTTAGAGTTTTGGGTAACAGTCCGGATGATTCACTTCAAACCAGAGTAACAATTTTATTAGAGGTTAAAACCAAAGCTGGCAATCAAAATTTAATAACTAATTTAGAAACAACTCTCAGCAGTCGCCAATTAGAAATTCAATAATGAAAAACAAAAGACAAAATATAAAAAGTCAAAAAGGTCAGACGTTGCTTATTACAATGCTGATTTTAATGTCAGCTTTTTTAGTAGGATTAGATTTAGCCGGATTAATTTTACACGAATTAAAAACTAATTTTTTTGTTGGCGAATCAGTCAAAGCGCTTTATGCCTCAGAAAGCGGTTTGGAATATGAACTTTATAGATTAAACAAAGGAAATATTCCTGAACCAATGATGAATAATGGAACAAATTTTACTATTCAATATAAAACGCGAGAAGGATATAAAACCATAAAATCAATTGGCGAAAGCAATGGCACTTATCGATCGTTGGAAATATTATATTAATTTTTAAGTATGAATATTGATGAAAATTTTAAAAAATTCAGTTTAAGCAAAGAAGAGGCTAAAAAAAAAATAGAAAAACTACATCAAGAAATAAACTATCATCGCTATTTATATCACGTTTTAGATAAAGAAGAAATTTCACCCGAAGCGCTTGATTCGCTTAAAAAAGAACTTTTTGATTTAGAACAACAATTTCCCGATTTAATTACTCCAGACTCCCCCACTCAAAGAATTGGCGGAAAACCATTAAAAGAATTTAAAAAAGTTAAGCATCCAACGCCGATGCTTTCTTTTAATGATGCTTTTAGCAAAGAAGATATGTACGCTTGGGAAAAAAGATTTTTAGATTTTTTAGGCAACCACATTCATCATTCTGATAAATTTTATTATTGTGAATTAAAATTAGATGGATTAGCTATAGAACTTCAATATAAAAATGGAGTTTTTGTTTGCGGAGCAACGCGGGGTGATGGTTATATTGGCGAAGATGTAACTCAAAATTTAAAAACCATTGAGGCCATTCCTTTGCGCTTATTAGATAAAAAAGAAGTGATAGAAAATCTAAAAAAAGAAAAATTAGACCACATTGTGAAACGATTAGAAAAAAATTTTCCTGATGAAATTATTGCTCGAGGAGAAGTGTTTATGCATCGAAAAGATTTTGAAGCTTTAAACAAAGAACAAATCAAAAAAAACTTAAAACCCTATGCTAATCCGCGCAATGTGGCTGCTGGTTCAATTAGACAATTAGACCCCAAAATTACCGCTAGTCGACATTTGGATTCTTATGCTTATATTTTAGTGACTGATTTAGGACAAAAAACTCACGAAGAAGAACATTTAATTTTAAAAGCTTTTGGTTTTAAAATTAATCCTTATAATGAACCAGCTAAAAATTTAGAAGAAGTTTTTGCTTTTCATGATAAATGGTGGAAAAATCGAGAAAAACTACCTTATGAAATTGATGGCATTGTGGTGATTTTAAATAATGAAGAAGATTTTAAACGAGCGAGTTATATTGGGAAAGCGCCGCGAGCCGCCATTGCTTATAAATTTGCCCTTAAACAAACTACTACCCAAGTTTTAGATATTCTTGTTCAAGTTGGACGAACAGGAGTTTTGACACCAGTAGCGATGCTTAAACCAGTAAATGTGGGAGGCGTTACTATCACTCGTTCCACTCTTCATAATTTTGAAGAAATAAAAAGATTGGGATTAAAAATCGGCGACACAGTAATTGTTGGCCGAGCCGGCGATGTTATTCCTCAAATTATTCAAGTTTTACCCAATTTGCGCACTGGCAAAGAAAAAAAATTAGAAATTCCATCTTTGTGTCCAATGTGTGGTTCTAAAATTATTAAAGAAGAAAATGGTATAATTTATCGCTGTAGCAATAAAAAATGTTTTGCAATGAATAGAAGATGTTTATATCATTTTGTTTCCAAAACAGCTTTTGATATTGAAGGGATGGGACCAAAAATAATTGATCGTTTATTAGATGAAGGCTTAATTCGAGATGCAGCTGATATTTTTAAATTGGAAGAAGGCGATTTAGCGATATTAGAAGGATTTGGAGAAAAATCAGCCGCTAATCTTGTTCAATCAATCAGAAATCATAAAAAAATAAATTTAAGACGTTTTATTTATGCTTTAGGAATATTACACGTTGGCGAAAAAACAGCCGATGCTTTGGCAGATAAAATAATTTCTATTAAAAAAATAAAAAGGCCAATGGAAATTCTTGAAATAATGGAAAAAATACCTCAAAACGATTTAGAGACATTAGAAGATATCGGTCCCAAAGTGGCTAAAAGCATTAAAGATTTTTTTGAAGAAAAAAATAATCGGGAATTGATTAAAAAATTAGACGAGGCAGATATTGAAATTGAAACTCCTTTTAAAGAATTAAAAAAATTACAAGGAAAGATTTTTGTTTTAACCGGTGCTTTAAATTCAATTACCCGAGAAGAAGCTAAGGAACAAATTCGGCAATTAGGTGGCAAAGTTAGTTCTTCTGTTTCTAAAAATATTGATTTTGTTGTTGAAGGTGAAAATCCGGGATCCAAAATTAAAAAAGCCAAAGAATTAAACTTAAAAATTATTAAGGAAAAAGAATTTTTGGAAATGATAGAAAAAGGAGAATAAGATTTTTAAACTTGCTTTTTTATTTTTAATTTTATAACATTATTATAAATATAAAAAAGTCGATCAATAATAAAAAATAAAAAATATGCGTTTAGAAAATAAAACAGCTATTGTTACTGGCGCAGGATCAGGCATTGGTCGGGCTATTGCTATTAGTTTTGCCAAAGAAGGAGCAAGTGTTTTAATCGCTGATATTAATGAAGAAGGCGGTTTAGCAACAGTTGAAGAAATAAAACAATTAGGCGGTAATGCCATTTTTGTAAAAACTGATGTAAGTAAAAAAGAAGACGTTCAAACAATGACAAAAGAAGCAATAAAAGCTTTTGGTAAAATTGATATTTTAGTTAATAATGCCGGAATTTATAAAACTTATAATTTCCACGAAATGACTGAAAGTGATTGGGATTTAACAATTAATGTGAATCTCAAAAGTATCTTTTTAACCTGTAAAGAAATTATTCCTCAAATGCTAAATCAAGGTAAAGGGAAAATTATTAATGTTGCTTCTATTGCTGGATTGGTAGGATTTCCTCAAAGCGGAGTTTACTGCGCTTCTAAGGGAGGAATTATTACTTTATCAAAAGAATTATCAATGGAATATGCGCCGAAAAAAATTAATGTTAACTGTATTGCTCCCGGCGTTATTCAAACAGCGATGACCAAAGATTTATTAGCCGATCCCAATGCTCGAAAACAATCAGAAGGAGAAACATTATATCCTCGTTTAGGTGAACCACAAGATATTGCCAATGCGGCAGTTTATTTAGCTTCTGATGAATCTGATTTCGTT
>JAAZHW010000030.1 GCA_012510515.1 Parcubacteria group bacterium | reverse complement strand
TTATGTCTTGCGTCAGCATTAATAACCTTTGATTTTATTGGAGGATTTGCTTTATTGATACCTCCCAAAATATTGTTTTTACTCATAAAATAATTAGTTTTATAATAATGAAATTAGCGGTGTCTTTTGGGCGAAATCCGAACTTTTTTGACGAAAATTCAGATTGCGACTTTTAATTGCCACCCTGTCTGCCTTCGGTGGACAACAGGCGGGTAAAAATTCATTGGTGGGGACGACACTCAGCCTCCATTCTTTTTGCTTGCTTGTTCCTTGGCTTTGCCAAAAACTTTTCAGAAGGCGACGGGCTACAAAATGAAAATGAGAGAAATTCATATTTTAAGAAAGTATTTTATTTTCTAAAGCTTCCTCAAATTCCTTTTTTAATTTCTCGTTATAAAAAGGCAAACCTATGAGTTTAAAATGTTTGTTTTCTAACTTCAAATCTGTCTCTGCCTTGTTTTCTAATGTAAGCAAAAAATCTTGCTTCCAACCTTCTTTAGAATTTTCAAATCTCCCCTGTTTATCTTTAAACTGATCGCCCTTAGGTTCAATAAAAATCTGGTAAATATTAACAACTTTATTCCTTTTTTTGAAAATCATTATGAAGTCCGGCTCAAAAGGTCTTCCCTCATCAAAATCAAATACCTGAAAAAATTTTTCATTGCGGAGTAAGGCTATATCCGAATATTTTTGTCTTAACTTTTCTATAAATCCATCAATAAAACTGATAAATTTCTGTTCTTCGTCTGTGCCATAAAATTCAGTCTGGGCATACCAATCTTTTTTAGCTAAATTAACATCTTCCAATTCTTTATTTTGAACTTCATCAATATCTATTTTGATTTTTTTATCTTTAAAAACCTGCCTCAACATTCTGGCTTTAAATAGGCGGGTTCCCACAAATTCTGAGGTGTTAACCTTCGCTTTTTCTGATATATTTTTCAACACAAACAAAGCCATATCCAATTTCGCAATTGGCATTAGTTGGTTTAATTTGTCCTTTGGGCCTGAAATTTCTATCTCGACTCCACCCAAATAACGAGAAGAGGAAATGAATTCTCTAACTGATTTAATGTGTGGAAAATATCTTTTTAATGTTTCAAATTTATAGAACTCAAATTTATCTAATGCGCCTCTAACTATATTCTCTCCGAAATCAGAAAGTTTGTATTTTATTTTACTTTGCTCCACATCTTTTACGGATTTTGATTCCCCTTTTTCCTCAAAAACAACATCTTCTCTAAGTTCACCGGTTCTCAGTTTATATGAGTAAGTGCGCTCAATTCTTGCATCATCTAAACTAAGAATCTCTGTCCTTGGGTTCGGCACCCTATCATTTATGAAAACTACACCATTTTTCCAAAAGTCAGTCTTTTTAAAAGAATCCTTAATGAATAGGTCTTTTTGAACATATTTTTCTGGTATAATTCCCATTTCTGTGAGAGTGCTTTTTATTTCATCAATATATTTAGGATTGTGTGCGCTGTGATAGTGCAATGTCTCCACAATTCGCAACTCGCTCTCAGTGTCTTTATCAAACTTCCTTTTATATTTATCCTCTGTTTCATCTAATTGAAATGGAAAATATCTTGCTCCTCTGCCAATAAGTTGCGCCTCTCCCATTGTGGTATTGCCCGGCTTGTATTTGCCATGAACATATTTACCATCGCGCGTATCATACAATCGGACAATGTCAAATAAATTTAACACATCCCATCCTTCATTTAGCATATTTACTGCAAAAATTGCCCTTATTTCATTATTTTTATTCTCTAGCGAATTTAATTTTAATTGTCTTTCTTCATCAATATTTTCTGAATCTAAAAGCATCACTTTTTCTTTTGAGAAATCTTCTTGCAACTCCTTAATTAAATTTTCAAAAGCTATATTCTCTTTTTTAAAATAATCAAACGCTTTTTCTAAATCCATTCCTTTTGCGCGCGAAGATATTTCTTGAATATCTTGTGTTTTTAAATTTTTAATTTTTGCCAAAAACCCTTCATAATTTTCTTTTGATTCTTTTATGCTTTTTGACTTAAAAAGAATAACTGGCTTTAAATGTAATTTATATTTTTCTGCTATCTTCCGGCGATATTGGCTTAAAATGACTGCTTGTAATGCTCTATCTAATGGTTCTAAATCTGCTTGTAAAACCTCTATCTCTTTTGAATATTTATCTAATCTAAATTGCCTTAAGTCATACTGAAAAATGATCTTCTCTTCATATTTTTCTCTAATATTTTGATTACTCAAATCAATGGTAGCGGTAAATTCCAATAAAATATTTTTAGTATTACTATTTAATATTTTTTGAACTGTATATTCCCAACTTTTTTCTAATTCAAGCTCTTGCCTGCCTTGTTTTGTAATTGTTTGTAAATGGTGCGCCTCATCAGAAATTAAAACAATTTCTTTGTCAGCAAAATCTTCATAGGTTAAAGCGTCTTCTTTTGGAAAATTTAAACGAATATGCAATCCTTGAATTGTTGTAAAAAGGATATTTATATCATCTGGACTGGCTGTTTCAAAATTTTGAACTTCTTTTACAAAAACTTCTTTTCCGCCAAATTTAATTTTTGGCGCAAAAAGATATTTTTCAGATAAAGTATTTAAGAAATTGTCTTTTGTTTTCTCAATAATATTTACACTATTCACAAAAAAGATAAAATTGCGATAGCCTTGCTTGTAAAGCTGTAAAATGTTGGCAGCCATAATCAATGTTTTACCGCTTCC
>JAAZHW010000029.1 GCA_012510515.1 Parcubacteria group bacterium | reverse complement strand
TCTCAGGATGACACTAAAAAAACAACAGTCATCCTGAACGCAGTGAAGGATCCCACGCACAGTAATGATAGTCGCTTATTAATAATTAATTTTCAATTACTAAAAACCAAGGGATTTTTCGACCAGTGTCTTTTTACTGATAGATAGGTTTCAGTTCAAAAGATGACAATTGAAATAGTATTGCTTTTTTTTAAATTTTTAATAGAATGTGATTATTATGAGTGAACAAAACATTTCATCGATACTTCAGGAAGAAAATATTGATTTAAATAAGGAAAAATTTTTAAAAGAAATGGTGGAAGCAAAGCTTTGTTTTGGCAAAAGCGCTTCTCGCCTTCATCCCAAAATGAAACCTTATATTGTTGGTATTAAAAATAGTCAAACTATTATTGATTTAGAAAAAACATACGAAATGCTTAAAAAAGCAAAAGATTTTTTTCAATTATTAATAAACAATCAAAAAACTATTCTTTTTGTTAATACCAATCCAGCCACCAACGATATTACTTATGAGGCAGCTAAAAAAACCAATAATCCTTATGTAATTAATCGTTGGGTTGGGGGATTATTAACAAATTTTTCCATCATTTCTAAAAGAATAAATTATTATAATGATTTAATTCAAAAAAATGCTACTGGTGAATTAGAAAAATATACAAAAAAAGAGCAATTAAAATTTAAAAAAGAATTGGAGGATTTAGAAATATTATTTGGGGGAGTAAAAGATTTTAATAAACTACCGGATGCTATTTTTGTCGTTGGTGGTCACATTCATCAAATAGCAATCAAAGAAGCAAAAAAGACAAATGTTCCCGTTATTGCTATTGTTAATACCGATGATGATCTTACCAATATTAATTATCCAATAGTAGCAAGCGATTTATATCGTTCAAGTGTGGAATATATTACTAATTTTTTAATTAATTAAAAAATTATAGTCGTATAATCAATAATTACTTAAAATTATATAAATATAAAATTTATGGATTTAAAACAAGTTAAAGAATTAAGAGATTTAACCGGAGCTTCAATAATGGATTGTCGCAATGCCTTAGAAGAAGCTAAAGGTAATTTTGAAAAAGCTCAAGAAATTTTAAAACAAAAAGGACAGGTTATTGCTGATAAAAAAGAAAGTCGAGAAACAAAAGCAGGTTTAATTGAAGCTTATGTTCATATGAATGGCAAGGTAGGGGTATTGATTGATTTAAGATGTGAAACTGATTTTGTGGCTAAAAATCCTTTATTTAAAGAGTTAGCTCATGATTTAGCTCTTCAAGTAGCGGCAATGTCACCAATTTATGTAAGTCCTGATAATATTCCCGAAGAAATTATAAATAAAGAAAAAGAAGCTCATCAATCAGAATTAAAAGATAGTAATAAGCCAGAAAAAATTATTAATCAAATTATAGAAGGTAAATTGCAAAAATGGTATCAAGAAGTTTGTCTAACAAAACAGCCCTTTATTAAAAATCAAGATCAAATTATTGAAGATGTTTTAAAAGAATATATTGCCAAGATAGGAGAGAATATTAAAATTAATCGTTTTGTTAGATTTGAAATTTAATTCAAATTTAAATATGTTTGCTATTATTTCTCAATTATTTTTCTTTCTTGGTTTGGTAACCATTATTTTTTTGGTTGCTCGTAAAACTCCCCAATCTATTGAAGGTTTAGATTTAGATAAAAATCAAACTTTGGACGTTCAAATAGAAAATCATATGGGAAAAACCTTTTTGAAAATTCCTTGGGATAAAATTGACGAAAGTTTTGAAAAATTTTTAGAAAAAATAATACGTCGACTTCATATTTTAACGATGAAAAACGAAATTTTTCTCCAAAAGTATTTGAATTCATTAAAAGAAAAAGAAAAAGAACATTCTTCTTTTGTTGAAGAGATAAAAAATCAACAAATTTTAATAGATCAAAACACCAACGATAATCAATTAATAACCGAAGATATTGATTCAATAAAAGATGATTTAAATTTAGAAGAATTGAGTATAGAGGAAGATTTAATTAGCAAACAAAACGAAAGTGATAAAGAAATAAAACCAGTTAATGTTCTAATAGAATCTAAAAATAATGAAAATAAAAAAAATACTCAAAAAAGAAAAAATAGCTCTTCTAAAAAATCATTAAAAATAAAAAATTAATTTAAAAATAAAAAAATATTTTGGTAATGCGCCGACTTAGCTCAGCGGCAGAGCAACTGTTTTGTAAACAGTAGGTCCTCGGTTCGAATCCGAGAGTCGGCTCAAAATTGAAAATAGAGTTTGAATTAATAAAAATTACTTTTATAATTCAATATTATATTATATTGGGCGGATGGCAGAGTGGTCAATTGCAACGGTCTGTAAAACCGTCGCCTTCATGGCTCCGCAGGTTCGAATCCTGCTCCGCCCACCAAAATTAAACTTTCCGATTTTTTTTCTTCTAAAAGGGAAAGTGCATTTTTCTGTTCGGCTTTGTTCTGACGAACAGGGTGGTGGGACTTCGCTTTAGCTCGGGCGGCTCCCTTTGATATTGCTTGTTCGCGGAATTTTTGCTATCATTGTAATAAGCGAGAATAAATCATCTCACTATAAGTAGTATAAGATAATAGTTTATCAAGAGCAAGTAAATATGGCAAATACAGTTAGCGAAAATATTCGCAAATTGCTACAGAAAAAAGGAATTTCACAAGATCGCCTATCAAAAGAGGCTGATATTGCTTTAAATACTGTTGTAAAGATTGAAACTAGAGAAAATCCAAATTAAACAGTTGAGACGCTGGAAAAAATCGCAAAAGCTCTTGGTGTGTCGGTTGCAGAGTTATTTAAATAAAATAATAATATGTTGAATACGACGACAAAAAATACAAAGGCGAAAGTTGTTAATACTCCGTATTTTGAAGCAGAAAATATTTTGATATACAATGAAGATATTTTGAAGATCACTGCAATCCCAAATAATTTTGTTGACTTAATTGTTACTTCGCCGCCTTACAATGTGGATATTCATTACAATTCACATAATGATGATTTGTCATATGAAGATTATTTAGAATTTACTAGAAAATGGATCAAAAAATGTTTTGATCTTACAAAAAGCGAAGGTCGGTTTTTGCTTAATATCCCCCTTGATAAAAATAAAGGTGGCCAAAAATCAGTTGGTGCAGATATAACAGAAATTGCAAAAGATATTGGTTGGAAATATCACTCAACAATTATTTGGAACGAAGGCAATATATCACGTCGCACCGCGTGGGGTTCGTTTATGTCTGCTTCCGCTCCTTATGTTATTGCTCCGGTAGAATTAATTTTAGTTTTGTATAAAGATAATTGGAAAAAAAATAGCGGCAGCAAAATGAATGACATCACCAAACAAGAGTTTATGGATTGGACAAATGGCATTTGGACATTCGCCGGTCAAAGCAAGAAGGGGGCTGGCGGACATCCTGCGCCATTTCCAATTGAATTGCCAAGGCGTTGCATAAAGTTATTTAGTTTTGTTGGCGATACGGTACTAGATCCATTTTTAGGTAGTGGCTCTACGCTTATCGCATCCTATTTGCACGGTCGAAAAGGAATTGGAATTGAAATTGATAAAAAATATTGTGATATAGCTGTAGAACGCTTAATACGAGAGGCTAAAGTTAATCAAGGAAATTTATTGAAATAATATGACAAAGAACAACAAGAAAAATAATCAAGTTCAAAAAGATCTCGTTATTGAGTTCTTTAAGAAAAACCCAAACAGAGATATTAAACATCCAGAAGTTGTGGATTGGGTAGTAGCGACATATAAAAAGAGAACAGGAAAAGTTTTTCGCGATCCCGACAGGATGATACGTCATTTGGCCCAGAGCGGCTTTCTAATCAAGATTGCTAAGGGAGTTTATAAATATGATCCCGAAAAAGCGTACAAAAGAGAATTAGAAGACTTTACCCCGGCACAAAAAGAGGCAATTCTAAAAAGAGACGGCTACAAATGTGTAATTTGTGGTCGTGGCAAAAAAGATGGCGTTGATTTGCATATTGATCACATCAAACCAAAAGATCTTGGTGGTGAAGCAACAATAGAAAATGGGCAGACGCTTTGCTCTCAACACAATTTCATAAAGAAGAATTTAAAACAAACAGAAACTGGGAAGAAAATGTTTATCCGCTTATATGAGTTAGCCAAAAGCGAAAAGAATGACGAGCTAATGAAATTTTGTGCTGATGTTTTGGAAACTTATGAAAAGTACAATATAAATGGTCATATAGTTTGGAAAAAATAAATTAAATTTCAACTATTTCAGAAACAAAGCGACAACAAAAAGAATTAATAAAACAGATTGAAGCGAAAAGAGAATCGTGCTTGCTTGTTTATTTCACCGGCGATCGCCAATCATTCGGTGCGCGCATTGCTGAAGATGTCGTTAGACGAAGGAAGGGGGTTGGAGAGTGAATGTCTACCAAGAATTTTTGCCCGCCCTCGCTTTCCGCCGCCACCGAATTTCGTATTTCGCAAAGCGAAATACGCCGCCAAGAATTTTGTTTGAATTCTTTTAAATAATTGTGTAATATTTAGGTAGTAGCAATAAATTGAATACCCTATTTAATGTTAGTATTATACTAAAGTTATGTTAAGTAATCAAAACCTTTCAAAAAATGTAAAGAAATTGCGGGAAGCCAAGAGGCTTTCGCAAGAAAAATTGGCGAGATTGGCTGATGTCGCCAATAATATCCTAATTAAAATGGAAACGGGGGAAAATAAAAACCCAACACTTGAAACCTTAAAAAGGGTCGCGAAAGCCCTTGAGATTAGCGTTGATGAGTTGATAAGTTAAATAATATGAAAAAAATTATTTTGATCGTGTTCATTTTCACTCTCACCATGTTCGTAACACCAAGTCAAATCTACGCGGCGTGGTGGAATCCTTTATCGTGGTTCTCGAAAAATCAGCAAATTGAAGACCAGAAGCAATCACAAAATACCACCTCAAGCGATGCAATTTCAGAGCCGCAAACAGCTAATCAAAATGTAGTTGCTCCCGTAAAAACCCAGTCTTCCGATGCAAAAACAATTGAGGATTTGAAAGCTGAAGTGGCAACATTAAAAGCAAGTTTGGACAATCTATATAC
>JAAZHW010000028.1 GCA_012510515.1 Parcubacteria group bacterium | reverse complement strand
GGTCTTATGGATGAAGTCCGTATTTATAACCGAGCTTTATCAGCCGAAGAAATTAAAAGACATTATGAGGAGAGTAAATAAATAAAATTAAATTTTAAAATTAGGTTAGCGGCAACGGTTTTTCTAAAAGAAAAACCGTTGCCGCATTTCAATTACAAAATAAATATTTCATGAATTAATTCATGAATTAATTCATGAAATATTTTTACTAATTTCACTTAACTTTCATGACGATCGTCACGTAAGTTAAGTGAAACGCGGTGGCGAATTTTTCAAAGAAAAATTCGCCAACCAGTCATTCTGAGCAAAGCGAAAAATTCTACGATGACTATACCATATTTATATTCTTCAGTTTGTCTTTATAGCTTCTGGCTGAATTTGTGAGCGAGCGGGCATGGTGTCCGAGTTTTTAACGAGGACGAGCGAGCGAACAACTTCAGTGAGTGAACACGCTGGGTGAACGAACGTAGCCAGAAGCTACAAAGACAAACTCTCATATATTCTTGAATTATCAGAACGACGAATGTGGCGGAAATTTTCTGAAAGAAAATTTCCGCCACTTTTATATTTTAGAATTTATCTCACATTATCATTTTAAGATTTGAGTTGTTTTTTTATTTGCTCCAATTTTTTCAGAAAAAATTTTTTGTTGCCTTTCTTTGTAGTTTGATTAAAATAAATTTTAATGCGTATTTTAGGTATTGAAACAAGTTGTGATGAAACAGGCGTTAGTATTTTAGATTTTAACCAAAATCAATGTCAGATTTTGGTTAATTTAATCTATTCTCAGATCGCTATTCATCAACCATATGGAGGTGTTGTTCCTAATTTAGCCAAGCGGGAGCATCAGAAAAAATTAGTGCCTTTATTTAAGTTGGCTTTAGATCAAACGGATTTATTAAAAAATAAAAAAACGTCTCCTATTTCTAAAAATAAAGAAGAAAAAATAAAAGAAATTTTGGGCAAAGATGAAATTTTGCAAAAAAAACTTTTAGAATTTTTGAAAAAATATTCTAAACCAAAAATTGATCTAATCGCTGTAACCAAAGGACCCGGTTTGGCTCCGGCTTTGTGGCCGGGCGTTAATTTTGCCCGAGCTCTTAGTTTTGTTTGGGATATTCCTTTAATAGGTATTAATCATTTAGAAGGACACCTTTTTTCGGCTTTTCTGCCCAAAAAAATTGGCGAAAAAGAAAAAATAAATATTTCTAAAAACTTATTTCCAGCTATTGGTTTAGTTATTTCCGGCGGTCACACTCAGCTGATTTTAGTAAATGGGATAGGAAAATATCGCTTAATTGGCGAAACGCGTGATGATGCAGCTGGTGAATGTTTTGATAAAACTGCTCGTCTTTTAAGATTGGATTATCCCGGCGGTCCAGCCATTGCCAAAGAAGCTCTTAAAAGTAAAAAAATGGTTAAATCAGCAATAGAAATTAAATTGCCTCGGCCAATGATTAATCAAAAAAATTATGATTTTTCTTTTTCGGGGCTCAAAACGGCCGTGTTTTATTTGGTGGAACATTTAAAAAAACAAAACATTTCCTTAAAGGAAATTCGGCCATATTTAGCTAACGAAATTCAAAACAGCATAAACGAAGTTTTGGTTGCTAAAACTCTTCGAGCAGCAAAAAATTTTAAAGTAAAAAATGTAATTTTAGGTGGCGGAGTAGTAGCTAATGAGGTTTTGCTGAATTTATTTAAAAAAGAGATACACGAAAAATTACCCAAAATTGGTTTTATTGTGCCGGAAAAAAAATATACCGGCGATAATGCTTCTATGATTGCTTTGGTGGCTGGGATAAAGGGAAGCAAAAGGGATAATTGGCGAAATTTGCAAGCCGATGCTAATTGGCAGCTATAATTATTATAT
>JAAZHW010000027.1 GCA_012510515.1 Parcubacteria group bacterium | reverse complement strand
GGTGTAGCAATAATATATAATTTCATATTATTAAAATTCATCTTCCAAAGCCGACGGCGTATAAATATTTTTTGGATCCCACAAAAACCAACCATTATAATTAGAACAATTATCAAAACCCTCTATTTTCCAATTGGGACATAAAGAGTCATAAACTGCTTCTTTTTGTTTAATAATCATTGATGCGTCATAAACAGCTCCGAGATCAAAATTTTGTAACCACGGCCTCAAAACAGCTATTCTTAAATTTTGATAAGGATTTTCCGCTAATTTTTCTTCCTTAAATTTATTAATTCTTATCTGAGCCGTATCTAATGAATATTTAATTACTTCATAAGGATAATTAGCCGGATTTTTATATCCTAAAAATCCGCTAGCATAATGTGATGGATAAACCATCGGACACACATAATCAAAATATAAAAGAGTATCTTCTAACACTTGCCCGATATTCATATCGTGATTAAAAACCGTAGTTAAACCAAAAACATCTGCTGAAATTTTTATTCCCAATGGTCTTAAATTATCTGATAGATATTTAAAAAATTCTTTTAATACTTCTCTTTTTTCTTTAACCCCATCATAATAAGGAAAAGACATATCCGAAAGAAGACCGTCTGACGGGAAGCGCACATAATCAAAATTTATTTCATCAAAACCATACTGCATTACTGATTTAGAAATAACTAAAATATAATTCCAAGCTTCAGGTGCCGCCGGATCAATCCAAGCCAAACCTTTATTATCTTTCCAAATAGCTCCATTGGCTTTTTTGCTTTTTACAGCTAAATCAGGCCTTTTTTCTGCCAACACAGGATCTTGAAAAACTGTAATACGAGCAATAACATAAATTCCATTTTTGTGTAATTTATTAATTAATGTTTTTAAATCTTTAATTAAAATATCTTCTGTCTCAAATTTTTTAAGATATTCAGATTTAGTATCAAAAAGAATATGACCGCTATAATCTTTCAAATCAATTACCACAGCATTAATTTCTTTTTTATTAGCTAAATCAATAATTTCATCCATGCGTTTTTCATCACTTGCTGTGTTAGCAGTTAAATAAATGGCTTTGATATTTTTTGGTGGATTAGTTAATTTTTTAGGAGTATCATCAACAATAACTGTTTGAGAATGATTAGTGATATCAAAATGAAATTCCGCTGAATTAATAAAATGAAAAGATAAAAAAATTCCTAAACTAATAATAATAATTCCTCCTCCTATTTTTAGAATATTTTTTTCTTTAGTTTTTTTCATAAAATAATAAAGATAAAGATTATTTTATTTTAATTAAAAAAATGATTAAAGCAATTTTTTAAAAAATAAAAAATAATTATTGCTAAGTAAAATTGTTTAATAATAATGATGTGGTGGCGATTTGGTGGCGGCGAAATTCTAAAAGAATTTCGCCGCCACTCACAGCTAGTTTAATTCAATGATTCTGGCTACGTTTTTGCCCAACGTTCTCACTCACTGAATTGTTCGCTCGCTCTTCATTCTTTTTGAATCAAAAAGAATGAAACCATGCCCGCTCGCTTCACAAATTCAACCAGAAGTTATTGAGTTAAACCGAATCAGAATGACGAGTGCAGCTGTCATTCTGAGCGGAGCGAAGAATCCCATCCACAGCAGTGATTGCTGATTATTGCTGAAAGCCGAGGGATCCTTCGAGCTTCGCCTGCCTACCGGCAGGCAGGCTCTCAGGATGACACTAAAAAAATAGTGGTCATCCTGAGGGGCCCTCCTCTCAACCGGTAGGCAGGTTCAGAATAACCTCGGAGTTTGTTGTTTGTAGTGACAGAAATTTTTTCAAAAATTTCTGTCACTACACCTATATTTAACATTATCTTTTTCTCTAAAATTTTGATTTTTTCATTGAAAAGGTTAAAATAAAAATATGAGTTACGTAGCCTTATATCGTCGTTATCGACCAAAAAATTTTTCTGAAATTATTGGCCAAAAAGCTATTATTCAAACATTAAGCAATGCTTTATTAACTAATCGAGTTTCTCATGCTTATCTTTTTTGTGGTCAACGAGGAACTGGGAAAACTACTATTGCTCGTCTTTTTGCTAAATCAATCAACTGTGAAAATCGTCAAAAAAATGAATTTGAACCATGTAATAAATGCGAATCTTGTATTGAAATTAACGAAGGCCGCTCTCTTGATTTAATAGAGATTGACGCTGCTTCTAATCGTGGCATCGATGAAATCCGTAATTTAAAAGAAGGCATTCGTTTTGCTCCTGTTAAATCAAAATACAAAGTTTTTATTATTGATGAAGTTCATATGCTTACTAAAGAAGCTTTTAACGCTCTTCTTAAAACACTTGAAGAACCACCGGCTCATGCTATTTTTATTTTAGCCACCACTGAACCAGAAAAATTGCCATCAACAATAATTTCTCGCACTCAACGTTTTGACTTTAAAAAACTTACTATAAATGAAATTATAGAACGTCTCACTTTTTTGGCTAAAGCCGAAAAAATTAAAATTACTCCTGATGCCTTAAAAGAAATTGCTCTCTCAGCCGAAGGTAGTTTACGTGATGCGGAATCACTTTTAGACCAAATTATTAGTTTAGGATATAAAGAAATTAATTTAGAAATATTAGAAGATGTTTTGGGGCACTTAAATTTTGAAAAAACATCCCAATTTATAAATTATCTTTTAAACAAAGACGTGAAAAATGCTCTAATCTTTATTGATCAAATTTATCAAGATGGAATAGATTTAATTAATTTTAGCGCTACTCTTTTGAAATTATTAAGACAAATTTTGCTTTTAAAAGTTAATCCCCAAATCGCTGAAATAATTAAAGAAGAATTTACCGATGACCAATTTGAAAAAATAAAACAATTTGCTCAAAATTTTACTATTAATGAATTAGAAAAAATAATTGATTCGTTAATGAGAATAAAAGAACGCATTAAATATTCCCCCATTGCCACTCTTCCATTAGAAATGATCGTCATTAATTTTTGTCAAAATGAAAATAAAAATTCAAAGGGCGAATAAAAAATTATAAAACATGTTAAAAAAAGATTATCTTTATGGTTATTATATTCAATACGATGAATCAGCTTATGATGGCTATACTTATTTAAGAGATCGACTTGATCGTGATGAGGCTATAGTATTTTTAGAAACAGCTCATCATAAAGGCGAAGCTCCTTTTGAAGATGACTACGGAAGAAATTATTTATTAAGCAAAAATAGTGATGACACTTATTTATTAACTCGACGTGATTAAACTTGCCTATTTTTGATTTTAGAATATAATAAAAAAATCGAAACTTAAAAATTTATTTTTTAATGTTATTGAATTTTGATAAAATATTTTCTATTATTCTGGGAGTTTTGTTTTGTCATTCTGAGCGTCATTAGCTTGCCCGCCGGATTAAGCGAATCTAGATGTCATGGGGTGGTACAACTTTTTCAATTGTCATTCTGAACGCAGTGAAGAATCCCATGCCC
>JAAZHW010000001.1 GCA_012510515.1 Parcubacteria group bacterium | reverse complement strand
TCTATATTGTTATTTTCAAATGCAGAACTGCCTATTTCCTCTATAAAATTTGGTAGTTTAAATGTTTTTATCTTATTACTTTTAAATCCTTCTCTTCCTATATTCTTTAGATTAATATAATTAGATAAATCTAATTTTTCTATATTGTTATTTTCAAATGCAGAGCTGCCTATTTCCTCTATTAAATTTGGTAGTTTTAAAGTGTTTATCTTATTATTTTTAAAAACGTTATCATCTATATCATTTAGATTGATACAATTAGATAAATCTAATTTTTCTATATTGTTATTTTCAAATGCAGAACGGCCTATTTCCTCTATTAAATCTGGTAGTTTTAATGTTTTTATTCTATTACTTTTAAAAGAACTTAAATCTATTTTTTCTATTAATTCAGGTAATTTTAATTTTTTTATTTCATTATGATAAAATGCAGCATAACCAATTTCATTTAAATTAATGCAATTAGATAGATCTAACTCTTCTATTCTATTATTTTTAAATGCTGAATATTCTATGGTATTTATAAATTGAGGCAATTTTAATTTTTTTATTTCATTATTAAAAAAAGTTTTTTCACTTATAGTTTTTAAGTTAATACAATTACTTAAATCTAATTCTTTGATTTCGTTATTACAAAAAGCTGATTTACCTATAAAATTTAATGAATTTGGTAATTTTAATGTTTCAATTTTATTATTACTAAATGCATAATCGTCAATTATATTCACATTTATATTATTAGATAAATCTAGTATACGAATATTTTTTTTATTTGAATATACATAATTAAACTTTGCAAATAAAATTAAAGATGTTAAATTCTTTTTCATATTTTTAATATTTTTAGTGTACAATTTTAAACTATTTGCCATTGATTATTTATTAGTTTATAATCTCCTGCTTTTTTCCCATTAATATTATAAAAATCAACGAACTTATTCCATAGATCATTTGAAAAATAACTATCATAAATCACATTTATACCACCTAAAATTTTTATTTTTTGTAATGGATTTTTAATAAATGCATTTTCATCAATTAATTTTAGATTTGTATAATTAGATAAATCTAATTCTTCTATTTTATTCTCTTCAAATGCAAAATCGCCTATTTTATGTATAGATACTGGTAATTTTAATTTTTTTATTTCATTATTTAAAAATACGCTATCTCCTATTAATTTCAAATTGATACAATTAGATAAATCTAATTCTTCTATTTTATTATCTTTAAATGCAGAATCGCCTATTTTAAGTATAGATTCTGGTAATTTTAATTTTTTTATTTCATTATTTAAAAATACTCTATCTCCTATTAATTTCAAATTGATACAATTAGATAAATCTAATTCTTCTATTTTATTCTCTTCAAATGCAGAATCGCCTATTTTAAGTATAGAATATGGTAATTTTAAAATTATTATTTCATTATTAAAAAATACATTATCTTCAATAGTTTTTAATTTCGTACAATTAGATAAATCTAATCTTTTAAATTTATTATTAGCAAAAGCAGATTCTCCTATTTTAAATAAATTAGTTATGTTATTAAAATTCAAATTAGTAATACCGCATTTATTAAAAGCATAATCTAAAATTCTTTCAATTTTTAATGGTAAAAAAACAGTTTTTAAATTTTTACATCCTTCAAAACCATTCTTGTCAATACAAATTAGATCATTAAAGTTATTTAAATCCAAAATAGTCATGTCATCACGTGCGTAATTTTTCCCTTTCAATTTCATTATATCATTATCTATTTGTGTGAATAATGATGCCAAATTCAAATATTTACTCTTTTGCATATTAAAATTAAAATATTAGATATTAAACTAATAACGACAAATTTACTAATATTTTTCTATAAACAAATTTTTTTTTGCAAATTTTTTTTGCAAATTTATTATAATTCTCCCACATTACTTTAAAAAATTCCTTATGTACATATAATTAACATTATTTTCAGGGCTAAAGCCCATCGTTTTTTCTTTGCTCTTCCACGACCTAAAGGTCGTGGTTAATAACTATCC
>JAAZHW010000026.1 GCA_012510515.1 Parcubacteria group bacterium | reverse complement strand
CCCTTCCACACTAACGAAGAAGGGAAATCCACTTTGTTTGGACTCAAAATTATTGATCTGTGAAAGCAGATTAATTTTTTGTCCTGCGGTAAAAGGACTGCCCTTACCACCCGGCATATAAAGCCAAGCAGCAATTTCTTCATAAATTAGACTATCTTCTTTAGGAATTAACGAAGAAAAATCATTTTTTTCTTCGTATTCTAAGGAAGAAACATCCATTTTATTCCAACCAGTCCCAAATTTTATTTTTAATTTGGGATTTTCAACCAATACCGGTTGTGGTACTGGTTGTGGTTGAGGTGGAATAATTTCTTCTTGCGGTTTTGGTTGTGGTTCTTGCATTTTTAGTTGCGGTTTCGGTACCCTTTTCGGTGGTACCCTTCTATAAACTCTTTTATGATAAGAGTAGACTTTCTCAACTATCACTACTTGTGGTTGATAAATTTTTGGTTGAGATAGAATAAATTTTTTTTGTGGATTTTCCCGTCGTAGTGGCGGTTGTGGCCTTTGTAGATTTTTTTGCGGTTTTAGCCGTGATATCTCACTCATTTCAACAAGAGAGATATTGCCACACCGTAATGGAGCAGCAAATTTAAATTTTTTACCACCAGCCACTACTTCAAACACAAAAGCATCGATGGGATCATTACCCATCCACCTTACGTTTCTTAACAATCCGCCATTTTTGTATATCATCCAGTAGATTTTCTGGCCTATCGGAATTTGTTCTTTCCAAATAGGCATTCCGTCTACGGATTCATATATTTTCACATAGACTTCTTCTCCTAGCGTTCCGCCGGGAAAATAGTCAAGCGCCATACCTATCTCTTCGTTGTATTTTTTTAAAATAGAACGAAGTTCATCTTCGCTGCTTAAATAAGCAGCCAGAGGTGCTCTACCGAGTGTTCTCAGGAGCACCTCATTTTGTCCTTTCAGATTTCCAACCAGAAGGACGAAAAACAAAAAATAAAAAAATTTTTTCATTTCAATATGATTTTAAATTGTTAATTTCAAAACTGCTTATATTATGCTATTTATTTACATTTTTGTCAACTAATCAATTAATGATAGTTAATTAGCGGTGTGACTTTTTTTGATTATCATTCTAAACGTCAGCCTGCCTACCGGTAGGCAGGCCTGCCTACCGGTAGGCAGGGATTGAAGCCTGCCTGCCGAAAGGCAGGAATCCCTTGCGCAGCAAAACCCTGAAGTCATTCTGAACGAAGTGAAGAATCCCATTCACAGTAGTGATTGCTGATTATTGCTGAAAGTCATGGGATCCTTCGGACTGAAGTCCTCAGGATGACATTAAAAAACAGCAGTCATTTTAAACGAAGTGAAGAATCTTACGCAATGCAGTGATGGTTAATTTTTAAAATCAGACTAATAAATACTTATTTTAAAATTATTTAATTAAATAGCGGCGAAATTCTTTTAGAATTTCGCCGCTATCGCTTGTTTTAATAATTTTTCACGCAAGCTAAGTAGTTGGCTTGCTTCCGGCTATAATTATAGTTTCGTTTTGTATCTTAATCTAACTGCGTTCTGGGTTCTTTCCATAACGCACAGCTATGTTTGAGTCTTTAATAAGCTTAAAAACTTGTTTCACAAAAT
>JAAZHW010000025.1 GCA_012510515.1 Parcubacteria group bacterium | reverse complement strand
ACCAAAGCTGGGATGAAATAATAGGTTACCTCGGTATCTATAGAATAATGATATCAGATGTCATAATTATTACAATGTGCGAAAAACCAATTGCTGATAAAAGAAAGATTGAAGAATTTTGTGACAATATTAAAAAAATAAATAAAAAAGCTAAAAAAACAATTGAAAAATCAAAAATTTCTCAAGAATTTTTAAATTATAAAGAGGATTTTTTAAATGAAGAAAAAAATATTGCCAAACAACAAAAAAAAGAGAAACAGGAAATGATAAAAAGATTAAAAGCGGCTAATAAAAATATTAGAAATTCTATTTTAGAAAATTTTCCTAATATTAAAGTGATTGGTGTTGGTGGCGCAGGTGGCAATATTCTTTCTCGAATGAAGCAAGCTAAGATTGAAGGAGTAGAATTTATTGTTGTTAATACTGATTTGCAGGATTTATATAAATCAGGAATTAAAAGAAAAATTCATATTGGAAAAAACATTTCTCGAGGAATGGGTTCGGGAATGAATCCAGAGGTTGGTCGTCAAGCAGCCGAAGAATCAAGAGAACAATTAGAGGAAGCAATAAAAGGAGCGGATATGGTTTTTTTGGCTTGTGGTTTGGGTGGCGGTACTGGTTCGGGGGCAACGCCCGTGATAGCAGATATTTGTCAACAATTAGGTGTTTTAACAATTGCTATTGTAACTAAACCTTTTGCTTTTGAAGGTAGTAAAAGAGCGCAAATTGCTGAAGAAGCTTTGCTTAAACTAAAAGAAAAAGTTGACGCTTATATTGTTATTCCTAATGATAGAATTTTTAATGTAATTGAAGAGAAAACACCATTATCTCAAGCTTTTGAAATGATTGATGAAATATTAAAACAATCAGTAAAAGGAATTAGTGATTTAATTTTAATGCCGGGTATTATTAATGTTGATTTTTCTGACGTTAAAGCAATTTTACAGGACGCGGGAATGAGTTTGATTGGACTAGCCAAAGCAACAGGAGAAGATAGAGCAATTAAAGCTGCAAAAGAAGCTTTAGGTTCTCCTCTTTTTGAATATTCTCCTCATATGGCACGCGGTATCTTGTTTAATATTATAGGTGATTCAAGTTTAACAATGACTGAAATTAATGAAGCCGCTCGAGTTATCACTGAAGTGGTGGATCCAACTGCTAAAATTATTTTTGGCGCCATGGAGGATGAAAAAAATAAAAAAGGAGAAATTAAAATTATGGTAATTGCGGCTGGATTTGAATATTCTTCAAAAAATTCTAATCGTGCCCAATCATCTTCTTACACTCCATTAGAAAAATTAAACAAAAAACCATTTGAGTCCACCAGCTCCAATTTAAATGATTACAATAAAGATTCAATTCAAACAATATCAATAGATGAACATTCTATGGAAGATTTTACTGATCATTCTATTGATGAAATTCCGGCATTTTTGAGAAAAAGAAAAAATAAATAAATAAATATTATTCTTCTGAATCTAAAAGATTTTCGTCTTTTGGTTTTGTCCAAGAAGCAAAATCGCATTCCGGCCAACGAGAACAACCATAAAAAATTCTTCCTTTTTTAGTTTTTTTTATAATAATTTCACCTTGATGACATTTGGGGCATACAATGCCAAGGCTTTTTTTATTGTTTAAACTTTTGGTATTTTTGCATTCAGGAAAATTAGAGCACGCTAAAAATTTTCCATATTTTCCGTATTTAATTATCATTTTAGCGCCGCATTTTTCACAAATTTCATTAGTTTCTTCTTGAAGATTAGTTTTTTCTACTTGATTATATTTCTCATCTAAATTATTTTTAAACGGTTCATAGAATTCTCTTATTACTTGGATCCAATTTTTTTTACCTTCGGCAATTTTATCTAAATCTTCTTCAATTTTTGCCGTGAAGCCAATATCAACAATTTGAGGAAAATTATTTCTCAAAATGCTATCAACTAATAGTCCAATTTCTGTAGTAATAAAATGTCGATTTTCGTCTTTTTCTACATAACGACGTTCTAATAAAATAGAAATAATAGTGGCATAAGTTGATGGACGTCCAATTCCGTATTCTTCTAATTTTTTTATTAAGCTAGCTTCGGAGTATAGAACTGGTGGTTCAGTAAAATGTTGCAAAGCCGAAAGATTATTTAATAAAATTTTTTCATTTTTAAAAAGTTTAGGAATTAAATTTTCTTGTAGTTGAACGGGATAAATTTTACTAAAACCGTCAAAATAAATTTGACTACCAATAGTTTTAAAATCGTAATTTTCTTTTGGAGTTTTCCCTTCAATATCAACAATTAATTTTTTTATCTGAAGGTCGGTCATTTGGGAAGCGATAAAACGTTGCCAAATAAGGTTGTAGAGTTTATATAATTTTTCATCAATTTTTCCTTTTAATTCTTTGGGAAAAATTTGAGGATCAGTTGGTCTGATGGCTTCATGGGCTTCTTGAGCTAATCGGGATTTATTTTTATATTGACGTTGCTGATAATAATTTTTACCAAATTTTTCTAAAATAATTTCTTCAGCTTTTTTTAAAGCTTCGTTTGATAAAATTACCGAATCGGTTCTCATATAAGTAATTAAACCAATAGATCCTTTTCCAAAATCAACGCCTTCGTATAATTTTTGAGCCAACATCATTGTTTGTTTAGCAGAAAAATGAAGTTTTTTTGAGGCTTCTTGTTGGAGAGTACTGGTAATAAATGGAGGTGGAGGCGTTTTTTTAATAATTTTTTCAGTAATATCTTTAATGGAAAAATCCGCTAATTTTAAATTATTAGTAATTTTTTCAGCTTCTTCTTTGTTTTTTATTGAAAATTTTTCTAAATTTTTATTGTTTATTTTATAAAGTTCTGATTGAAAAATTTCTTTTTTAGAAGAAAGAAAATTAGCAACAATTGTCCAGTATTCTTCGGGTTTAAATTGATTTCTTTCGCTTTCTTTATCAACGATAATTCTTAATGCCACCGATTGAACTCGTCCAGCCGATAATCCTTTAAAAACTTTTTTCCAAAGAAAAGGGGAAAGGTTGTAGCCAACTAATCGATCTAAAATTCGTCTTGCTTGTTGAGCCAAAACGAGGTTTTCATTAATTTCTCGAGGATTTTTTAAAGCGTTTTCAATGGCGGTTTGAGTGATTTCATGAAAGGCAATGCGTTTTACTGGCAAATTAAAATCTTTGGAAATTAAAACTTCTTTAAGATGCCAAGCAATTGCTTCTCCTTCACGGTCTTCATCAGTAGCTAAAATTAATTCAGAACTTTTAGCGGTTGTTTTTTTGAGTTTAGTGACTTGTTTTTGTTTGTTTTTGGGAATAATATATTTTGGCTGAAAATCATTTTCTGTATCAATTCCCAAGGTTGATTTTGGTAAATCACGAATATGGCCATAAGAAGCTTCTACTTGATAGTTGGAATCCAAAAATCGGCTAATAGTTTTTGCTTTCGCCGGTGATTCAACAATAATTAAACTTTTTTGTTTTTTGTTCATATTAAATTTTTAGGCGATAACCATTGCCGTCTAATTTAATTAAATTTTTTATTTCTAAAAGAGTCAGGGTTTGATTAACGATATTCGGCGTTAATCCACTAAGAGAAATTATTTCATCTACCAAAAGAGGGTATTCGGTTTGTTTTATAATATCTAATAATTTAATTTCTTCAATACTTAGTGATTCAATAATTTTTTGAAAGAGAGAATTTTCCGTTTCTGTAATTTCAATATTTAATTCTTCTAAAACGTCTTTTGTTGAATGAACTAATTTAGCGCCTGATTGAATTAATTGATGACAACCTTCGGATAATGAAGAAAAAATAGATCCCGGAATAGCAAAAACTTCTCGATTTTGTTCGGCGGCTAAACGAGCGGTAATTAAAGAGCCGGATTTAATTGAAGCTTCAATTACTATTGTTCCTAGAGATAAGCCGCTAATGATTCTATTTCGCGCAGGAAAATGATGTTTTAAGGGAGGAGTATTTAAAGCATATTCAGAAATTAAAGCGCCATTTTTAATAATTTTTTCTGATAATTTTTTATTTATAGAAGGAAAAATTATATTTAATCCCGACCCTAAAATCGCAATTGTTTTCCCGTTGTTTTCTAAGGTTGTTTGATGACAGATACTATCAATGCCATAAGCTAATCCACTAATAGTAATAAAATTATAATTAACAAGTTCTTTAGTTATTTTTTCGGCGACCATTTTTCCATACGAAGTTGGTTTACGTGTTCCTACAATAGAAATTTTGGCATCTGAATTATTAAAATCAAAATCACCTAATTGATATAAGGCAAAAGGAGCATCAGGAATTTCTTTTAATAATGACGGATAGTTTTTTTCTTCGGTAAAAAACATTTTTATTCCTAATTGATTTAATTGCTCCCATTGTTTTATTGGATCAAAATCATTTTTTGCTAAAAATAAATTTTGCAATGTTTGAGGAGAAAATAGAGGATAATTTTGTAGAAATTCATTATAATCAGAAGCTTCCCAAGCTTTATAAAAAGAGCCGTAAAAATCTTTTAATTTTTTTATTAAACTAATATTGCAATCGCTTAAAAAATTTAAAGCATTATAGGCGATTTTTTCATTATTTAGAGAATTCATAAATAATATTATAAATCTAAAAACAAAAAATTAAAATTCTTGTTTTTATTATTTTTTATTTTATAATATAAATGATAGAAATAAAAGTTTTATTATGGCTAAAAAACCAAATGAAATAACGAATTCCAAAAATAGTTTTTGGGGAAATATTGATAAAAGAATTACTAAACCATTAATGATATATGGTATTATTATTTTTGTTTCGGTAATTTCTATAATTTTTTCATTAAAAAATGTTAAAAAACAAGGTGAAGAAATTAAAAATTTAAGAACCCAATATTATACTTTATTAAACGAATCAGAAGCTTACTCTAACCTAACAAAAGAAAGTCAATT
>JAAZHW010000024.1 GCA_012510515.1 Parcubacteria group bacterium | reverse complement strand
TTTAAAATCCGAACAATTTTATTCTGTTCGTTCGGATGCTTCTTCGGTTGTTTATCCTTTTAGAAATTGGGAAATAAAAGACGATCCAGTTGTTCAAGCAAAGGGAGTGTTACTAGTTGATATTGATTCTGATTTTGTTTTTTTTCAAAACCAACCTAATGTGCGTCGTCCAATTGCCTCAGTGACAAAATTAATGACGGCTTTAGTGGCCAAAAAATATATACCCGCTGATGAGGAAATAACAATAACTGAAGAATCATTAAAAGTTGATGGTGATGCACCGATTTTTTATCTTAACGAAAAAGTAACTGCTAACGATTTAATTCGGGCAATGATGATTATTTCTTCTAATAAAGCCGCAATGGCATTAGCTAATCATCTAGGACAAGATAAATTTGTTTCTTTAATGAACGAAATGGCCAAACAATTAGAAATGACTCAAACTAGCTACGCCGAACCAACTGGTTTAAGCTTTTTAAATCAATCAAGCCCGACTGATTTAAAAAAATTAATAAAATATATCGTAACAGAATATCCTAATTTATTGCTTATTGCTCAAAATAGTGTAGATAAAATTCAAGGAAAAAGCCCTGATATTATTCACGAATTAACGAATATTAATTTAATAGCTCATCATCCGCCATTTTTAGACGAATTAAATATTACCTATTTAGGAGGAAAAACGGGATTTACCGACGAAGCTTTACAAACTTTTTGTGGTTTATTTTTAGTTCCGAGCAAGAGAGAAAATGAACAGCCAAAAAGAATTTTGGTTGTTGTATTGGGAACGCCAAATCGTTATAATGATATAGAAAATCTTTTAAAGTGGTTAGATAAAGCGTATGTCTTTTGATTTAATTATTTTTCAATTATTACGTTTATTTATTTTAATGACAGTTTCTTTTATACTGGCTCTTTTGTTAACGCCACCATTAATTAAAATTTTAGAAAAACATAAAGTTGGTAAGCAAATTAGAACAGAAGGCGCTCCGATTTTTGCTAGTTTGCACCAGAAAAAAGAAGGAACACCAACAATGGGAGGAATTTTAATATGGTTTACAACACTTGTTATTGCTTTGCTTTTATTTATTTTAAGTAAAATTTTTGATCAAGCTTTTGATTATTTAAATTTTGTCAGTCGAGCGCAAACATATTTACCTTTATTTTCTTTAATCGGAGCAGCTTTAATTGGATTATCAGATGACATTTTAGGTGTTTTGAAAATTGGGTCAAAAGGCGGAGGACTGAATGTCAAGCAAAAATTATTGCTTTATTTTATTGTTGCTTTAGTGGGGGCTTGCTGGTTTTATTTTAAACTTGATTGGGATATTATTCACGTTCCTTTTTTAGGAGATATCTCAGCTGGTTATTGGTATGTTTTATTTTTTATTTTTGTTGTGATGGGCACAGCTCATGCTACTAATTTAACTGATGGCTTAGATGGTTTAGCTGGAGGAGTAATGCTTTTTGCTTATTTAGCAATGGCGGTGGTAGCTTTTGTTCAAGGACGTTTTGATTTAGCAACGTTTATAGGAGTAATTATAGGAGCTCTTTTAGCTTTTTTGTGGTTCAATATTCATCCCGCTAAATTTTTTATGGGTGATACAGGCTCAATGGCATTAGGGGTTACTTTAGGTATTTTGGCAATGTATACCAATACAGCTTTACTTTTACCATTTTTCGCTTTTATTCCATTAATAGAAACTCTTTCAGTAATTATTCAATTAATTAGTAAAAAAGTAAGAAAGAAAAAAATATTTTTATCAACACCAATTCATCATCACTTTGAAGCAATTGGTTGGCCGGAGGTAAAAATTACAATGCGTTTTTGGATTATTTCTGCTGTGTCAACTACTTTTGGATTAGTAATTTTTTTCATTGATAAAATATTATAAATCAATATTTATTAGTCTAAATTAACATGAATTTTATAGCAAAAATTTTAATTTTATCAGATGTGATTATTGTTTCCGCTTTTGGTTTTTTGAGTCCAATTTTTGCTTTATTTGTTACCGATAAAATTGCTGGTGGCACAATTGAAACAGTAGGTTACGCAACAGCTTTTTATTGGTTGGTAGCATTTTTAGTTCGTTTGCCATTAGCTAAGCGGGTTGATAGCACTACCTCGGAAAAAGATGATTTTTTATATATGGCCATAGGTTCTTTTATTATTTGTCTGGTGCCATTTATGTATATTTTTAGCAGCGAAATTTGGCATATTTATTTAATTCAAGCTATATAT